>NZ_JAKEDR010000040.1 GCF_023653455.1 Paraclostridium ghonii | reverse complement strand
CTAAAAATTTTATAATTTCGTTAGGCTTGTTTACTATGCCTATTTTTAATAATTGAAACCAAATATTAACCTATCGGTTTATTAATCTCTTCGAGAATAATTTTTATCATATCTAATTAACAGAACCCTAATAAAGTATATATATAATTTTAACAATAGGCTTCATTTTTATGTAAGTTAATAATAATTATAATTAATATATTTTAGTGGTTTATATTTAAAGTGTCTCATATATATTTTATATATACATATTTTGGAGGTTAAAATGTCTAAAACAAATAGAGGTAATGATGATAAATCAAAACTTTGCTGCTTTGGATATGTAGATTATATAGTTTTAGCATCTACTTTAGCTATTGCTGTTGCTGAAGAAGTAAATGCAAGTGATTTAAATATACTTGCTAGCTTTTTTGCTACTTTCTCGGATGAATTAGCTCTTATAGCTGCTGTTAAAGTCACTTGTGCACCAAATTCTGAGACTAATTCTTCTGGTGAAACTTCTCCTGAAGAAAATATCTTTGTTCCACCTACTCCAACTCTAAGCAGAACTAAATCTAATCCTAAAGTGAAAAAAAGAAAAAAAGTAAAAAAATATAAAAAAGTTTAAATCACCTAAAATTCCTTTAACTTTTAGGTGATTATTTTTATATTTTGAAAACTATGGTTTTATTGTGTCTGTTTTCTACGGATTAAAATTCTTATCCTGCACAATCTAATATTAAAAGAAGCACCATTAATTATCATCATAGACTTTATCAGAAAGAAGGTGTTTTAGTGAATTTTAAAAAGTTCATTTTTACAACATTTTTACTATATTTTATCTCAACAGGATTTATTTATTCAGAACCTAAAGAAAAAAATGATTCAGATTATTTAATTCCTATAGGAAATATAATGCAAATAGATGCTGAATTACAATATCTTATGGTAAAAAATAATTTTACTTATTCTCCTTTTAAAATAGGAGATTCATTAATATCTATAAATAATGATAAGATAAATAATTATTCAGATTTTTCTAGTTTGTTAAATACTTTACCAGAAGATGGATCTATTAAAGTTCAGATTTTAAGAAATAATGAAAAAATAGAAATAGATACGAGTAAGGAAATTTTAGAAAAAATTAATTTTAATAATATAGTCTCTGGTTTTGCTACTTTGACATATGTAAATCCAGAAAATAATAATTTTGGAGCAGTTGCTCATCCAATAAGTGTAGGATTTAATAGAAATTTACCTATTAAAAATGGTTATATATCATCAACTTATAACTTAAGTATAGATAAATCTTCCAAAGGTAGTGTTGGATGTGTAAATGGTCAAAAGAATGAATTTATAGGAGATTTTAAGGATAATTCAAGTTTTGGAATAAAAGGTAATATCCATAAGTTAGATTTATCAAAATTTAAGCAATATAAAGTGGCTAAATTAAATGAAGTTAAAACCGGAAAAGCTTCAATCCTTTTACAAACTTCAAATGAAGTTCCTAAAGAATATGAAATTAATATAATAAATATAAAAAATCAAAGAAGTCCTGAATCAAAAACTTTTAAAATAGAAATTGTAGATAAAGATTTGTTAGAATTAACAGGAGGTATAATTCAAGGAATGAGTGGCACTCCAATAATACAAGATAACAAAATTATAGGTGCTGTATCACATGCAATTGAAAACAATCCTGCTACTGGTTATGGAGTTTATATAGGTTGGATGTTAGAGGGAGAATAAACTCCCTCTTTTAATGTGATTTATTTATATTTTTATTAGGAACTATGTTTACTATATCTTTTTCAGGAACATTTACATAACTCTCTGGAACATCTCCTACTATTACAGTTTCACATATAGGAATTTGAGTTTTAACTTCTTTTGTAGATGTTGTAAGAGGAACAACAACTTTTACTTGTGTTTTTGCTTTTAAATATATTCTATGTCTTGTTTGGTTTATTCCTGACGATTCAAAATCTGTTCCAAAGTCTACATATACATTTCCAATTGGTTCTATAGATACCTTTATTTTTGGTCCATACTTTGCTAAAAGCGGGCTACCAAGTGCAGTTCCTATTGGTATGTATGTAGATGTGGTTTTTATTTTTTTCATTTCTGACTGTATTTCTAATGCAACTTCTGATGCAATCTCATTCATAGCTATAGAGTTTGCTTGCATCATTGTTATCTTTCCATTTTCACCTGTTTTTACATTTATTAAATCTTCATATTTCACACTATTATCTATAACACTTGCAACAGCTTTATTTATAGATTTATTTGCAAGTTCCTCTGCTTTTGTTTCTGCTATAACAGTAATAGTTGGTCGTAGTTTATTATCTATGTATATAAATGTTCCTATTAATGTTGATACTAAAAATAGTAATATAAACATTATCATATTCTTTTTAATTTTTTGTTTTCTTTTTTGCATCATTATTTTTTTCATAAAAAGCCCCCCTTACTATATTATGTAAGGAGGGCTTATAATTACTTGTTAATTATTAATTTTGCAAATTTTCTTTTTCCTACTTGAATTATATCTCCATTTTGTAAAGATATTTTATCATTTTCTACTTTTTCACCGTTAAGTTTTATTCCACCTTGCTTTAATAATCTTCTTGCTTCACTTGTAGATGGAGACAGCTTTAATCCTGTAACTAGCTTAGGTATAAAAAATAAATCTTCTTCAGATTCCTCTATAGAAACTTCCATCTCAGCTATATCATCCGGAACATTTTTCTTTTGGAATACAGATTTAAAATATTGCTCAGATTCTATTGCTTTTTCTTCTCCATGATATAACTTAACAACCTCTTTAGCTAATCTCATTTTTAAATCTCTTGGATTTACCTTATCTTGTTCCATATCAGATTTCATAGATTCTATTGAATCTGGATGCTCATCTGTAACTAATTCGAAGTATCTTATTATTAATTCATCTGGTATAGACATGGTTTTTCCATACATATCATTTGGAGCTTCACTTATTCCAATATAGTTACCTAATGATTTACTCATTTTCTTAACTCCATCAGTACCCTCTATTATCGGCATTAATAAAGCAATTTGTGGAATTTGTTCATATTCTTTTTGAAGAGTTCTTCCCATTAATATATTAAACTTTTGGTCTGTTCCACCCATTTCTATATCAGCTTTTATTGCTACTGAATCATATCCTTGCATTAATGGATAGAAAAATTCATGGATTGATATAGATTGATTAGATGCAAATCTTTTCTTAAAGTCATCTCTTTCTAACATTCTAGCAACCGTATATTTAGATGCTAAGTTAGCAACATCCATAAAATTCATAGATTGTAGCCATTCACTATTGAATTTTACTATTGTCTTTTCTCTGTCTAATATTTTAAATATTTGATCTTGGTAAGTTTTTGCATTTTCTAAAACTTGATCATGAGATAATTGTTTTCTAACTGCTGATTTTCCAGTTGGATCTCCTATCATCCCTGTAGCATCTCCTATTATAATAACTACTTGATGCCCTAAATCTTGAAATGCTTTCATTTTTCTTAAAACTACAGTATGCCCTAAGTGGATATCTGGAGCAGAAGGGTCTAATCCTAATTTTATTGTTAATGGTTTATTTTCCTTTGCAGATTTTTCTAGCTTTTTAACAACATCTTCTTCAGATATTATTTCTGCTACCCCTTTTTTGATTATTTTTAGTTGTTCATTTATTTCAATCACATGTACACCTCACACATATTTTTTTTGCAATTAGTTAAAAATAATTAATATTGTATCATAGTTAAATGTTAAATTCAAATAATGACAAAAGGCTATAGCTAATTATTTACATAACATTCATTTTTATCTTTAAAATACAAAATTTTTTACATATATGATATAATATATTCTTATAGTAAGGAGGTCAATATTATGGGAAATGATAATAATGATAAAAATAAAATACGTAGAAAAAAAGTTAGTTCCTCTAGTACTAAAGCTACTCACTCTCCACGCAAGTCAACTAAAGTTAGTAGTAAAAAAACTAAAAATGTTTCTAAGTCTACAAAAAAAGATAAATTTAAAATGCTTAGAACTATAGGTGTAACACTTTTAGTTATGGTAGTATTAGGAGTTGCGGTTTCAACTGCACTAGTATTTGTAGCATTAAAAAATGTAGAACCTGTGACTAAAGCTGCACTTGATAAAAAAGTTAATACAGTTACAGAACTTTTATATACTGATGGATCTTTAATGGGAAATCCGCCGGCAGACAATAAAAAAATACCTATATCTGTAAAGGATATGCCGCTTCATCTTCAACATGCGCTTGTATCCATAGAAGACCAGAGGTTTTATAATCATAATGGTGTAGATTTAAAGGGTCTTACTAAAGCTACACTTTTAAACATATTTACATCTTCTTCCCCTGGAGGAAGTACTCTAAATATGCAGGTATCGAAAAACTTATTAACTTCTAGTGAAGTCTCTGTTATTCGTAAGATTAAAGATATCTATTATGGTCTAGAGATGGATAAAACTCTTACAAAGGATGAAGTTTTAGAGCTCTATTTAAACAGTGCTTACTTTGGAAGAGGTGCTATAGGTGTTGAGGCCGCTGCAAATGCATATTTTAATAAACATGCAAAAGACCTTACAGTAGCTGAATCAGCTATGATTGTTGGTATAACTCAAAATCCTAATAAATATGCAGCCTATAATACTGCAAAGTTAACAGGTAATGAAACTAAAGATGAATTAAAAGGAAGATTAAAATTCTACTCAAAGGGTGATGGTTTCGATGAACCTACTAAAGTAGAATTAAACATGATAGATAAACTTAATGATTGGGGACTTATACCTGACGACGATACTTTTAATCAATTAAAACAAGGTAATATGGTTTGTAGAAAAGTAGAGTTAAATCCTGAAGCTAAGAAAAGACAAGAAACAGTTTTAATGAAAATGTTAGAACTTGGTTATTTAACTCAAGAAGAACACGATAAAGCCGTTGCTGAAAAAATAAACATACAATTACCTAAACCATCTAAAAAGCCTGCTTCTTCAGTTGAAGACCTTATAGAAAGTGATGTTATAAACAGTCTTATAGCGCAAGGTTATACTGAAGCTGAAGCTAATACACTATACTTTAGTGGTGGTTTAAAAATACGTACTACTATAGATAAAAACATGCAAAGTAATTTAGAAAATGAGTTTAATGATAGAAGTAACTTCCCAGGCACTATAGATAGGAATGGAATTCCTCAACCTCAAGCTGCTATGGTAGTTTTAGATTATAGAACCGGTAAAATAAAAGCATTAATTGGTGGTAGAGAAATTAAAGCTAGAAAAGTTTTAAATAGAGCAACTGATCCACACCAACCTGGTTCTACTATAAAACCTTTATCTGTTTATACTCCAGCTATAGATAATGGTAAGAACCAAGCAGAAACATTTAGTGATGCACGTGGCGGTTATAAGTTTAAAGAAAATAATAAATGGAATCCAAAAACTACAACAGCTGGTGCTGGAGATATGACAATTCGTCAAGCTTTAGCTAAGTCATCAAATACAATAGCTGTAAAAGTAGCTGAAACACTTGGTTCTACTTACGAAGAAAGTGTAGATGTTATGCTTGATTACTTAAAGAATTTTGGTTTATCTGACTTAAAAGATGGTCCTGGAGGAGCTGATAGAACATTCCCTGCACTTACTTTAGGTGGTATGACACACGGTGTTTCTCCTCTTGATATGGCAGCAGCTTATGGAACATTGGCTAATGGAGGTACTTATGTTGAACCTATAACATTTACAACTGTTGAATCTTCTGATGGTCAAGTTTTAATACAAAATACTCCAGAAGAACATAAAGTTGTTGATCCTGAAGTTGCATATGTTCTTACAGATATGATGAAATCTGTTATTACAGAAGGTACCGGTAAAACAGCTAGCCTTGGTAATATGCCTGTAGCTGGTAAAACAGGTACTACAAATGATAATAAAGATGCTTGGTTTGTTGGTTATACACCTTATTATGTAGGTGCTACTTATATAGGTGATGACTATATAGTTGATCCAAATACAAAGAAAACTTTACCTCGTAGAGGTGTATCTCACGGAAGTGCAACTTCAGCTAAATTATGGGCTAATGTAATGAAAAAAGCACATGATGGACTTGATCCAATTGACTTTAAAAAACCTAGTAATATAGAGTTTTACAATATAAACATAATGAATGGTAGTATAGTTCCTAAAGGTTCTTACTATTCTTCAATGGCAGCATTTATAAAAGGTAATATACCTAGCAGACATTCTTATTATTCACCACCTCCTACAACAGCTACACCTGGAGAAGAAGAGAATACACCAGAAACAGAAACTCCAGAAAATCCACCGCCTGGAGATAATGAAAATAACACAGGTGGTAATGAAAATAACAATACAGATACGGGTAATAATCCAGGCACTGGAGAAGGGAATGGAACTACTACTCCATCAAACCCAGAACCACCGCCTACAAATAATAACCAATCCCCAGCTGAATAAAAAAGAACTATATGAGTTTAACTCATATAGTTCTTTTATTTTTTATGGCTTAGCTTTTGGATTAAATACAACTGCCATTATATATCCAAAAAATATAGCTGCTGTTATTCCTCCTGCAGTTGCTGTTATTCCTCCTGTAAATACGCCCATAAACCCATCTTTCTCTATTGCCTTTACAACTCCATTATATAGTGAATATCCAAATCCTATTATAGGAACAGTGGCTCCAGAACCTCCAAAATCTACGATAGGTTGATATACCCCTAAAAAACTCAATACAACTCCACTGGTTACGTATGTTACCATAATATAAGGAGTTTGCATTTTAAAATAATCCATTAATATTTGAGCTATTAAACATATCGTTCCTCCAACGAAAAATACTTTTAAGTAATCTATAATCAACTTATATACCTCCTATTCATTCTCTATAACTACAGCATGAGCTACACTAGGTATACTTTCTTTTTGTAGTGTACTTGTTGGTGATAGTAATGCTCCTGTTGAAACTAACATTACCTTATTAAATTTTTTAGCTTTTAACATTTTATAAATATATCCATTAAAAACAGCTGCCGAACATCCACAACCACTACCTCCACAATGAACATCCTGATTTTCTAAATCAAAAATTTCTACTCCACAGTCCGTATACACTTTAGATATATCTAATCCTTTTTCTTTTAATAAATCTATAGTTATCTGCATGCCTAATTTACCTAAATCACCTGTCGCAATTATATCAAAACTATTTGGGTCATCTTTTGTATCCATAAAATAAGAGTATATAGTATCTATAGCTGCTGGGGCCATTGCTGCTCCCATATTATTAGCATCACTTATACCTTTATCTATCACCTTTCCTATGGTTATATACTTTACCTTTGGCCCATTACCTTTACTGGATATTAATGAACATCCAGCTCCAGTAACTGTCCATTGAGCAGTCATAGGTTTTTGATTTCCTAATTCTAAAGGAAACCTAAACTGCCTTTCTGCCGTACAGTAATGACTTGATGTAGCAGCAACTACTAAATCAGCAAATCCACCATCAACTAACATAGATCCTATAGATAAAGAAAGAGCCATAGTAGAGCAAGCTCCATAAACTCCTAAAAACGGAATATTTACTTCTCTAGCTGCAAAGGATGTTGATAATAGTTGATTTAATAAATCTCCAGCTATCATATAATTTATATCATCTATAGATTTATTAGCATTTTTTATTGCATTTTTTACAACACTTTGAATCATCTTGCTTTCTGCAAATTCCCAACTTTTTTCTCCAAATAAATCATCATCAATTTTGATATCAAAGTAATCTTTAAGAGGTCCATTTGCTTCTTTCTGACCTACTATCGATGATGTCGATATTATAGTAGGAGCATTTTCTAACTTAATAGTTCGATTTCCTATACTATTTCTAGCCACCTATATAGCTCCTTTCTATATAACAAATTTTATTGTATAGTATATAAGACCACATAAAACCGATGATCCTATTCCATATACTAAAACAGGACCTGCAACTTTAAATAAATTTGCTCCAACACCCATTACATATCCTTCTCGCTTATATTCCATAGCGGGTGACACTATAGAGTTTGCAAAACCAGTTATAGGAATAATAGACCCCGCTCCTGCTCTTTTACCTATTAAGTCATAAACTCCTATACCTGTTAAAAATGCGCCTATAAAAATTAAAGTCATAGATGTGGCTCCTGCTGACTTTAATTTGTCTAATCCAAAACTCATATAAGCATCATTTATAATCTGCCCAATTACACAAATTGTTCCACCTACAACAAATGCTAATATATAGTTTTTAATATACGTAGGCTTTGGACTTATTTTATCAACATATTCTTTGTAATTTTTATCCATATTTCAACCTCCTATTTAATTAATCTATATATTGTTATTATTTAACAAAACAAAAAAAATAAACCCTTAAATTAAGGGTTTACTTTTATCCTATATAAGTCTTTAGTTTTGATAATACTTTTTTCTCTATTCTAGATACCTGTACTTGAGAAATATTTAAAAGTTCACCTATTTCACTCTGTGTTTTATCCTCAAAATATCTAAGCATTATAATTTGTCTTTCTCTCTTTTCTAATTTACCCAGTACCTCTTTTAATAAAAGGTTATCTATTACTTTATCTTCTTCATCCTCTCCTTTTAAACTTATTTTATCAATTAAGCATATAGGTGCACCTTCTTCTTCATGTATTACTCCATGTAGGTACTCAACAGAGAAATTTGATTCCAAAGCCATAACTAAATCTTCTTTATCAACACCCACAGCTTTTGATAATTCATCTATAGTAGGTTCTCTTCCTAGCTTTTTTGTTAAGATTTCACTTTGTGTCTTAGCTTTTATTGCAACTTGCTTTAAAGATCTTGAGACTTTTATCATACCATCATCTCTTAAGTATCTTTTTATTTCACCCAAAATCATAGGTACTGCATATGTTGAAAATTTCACATTAAATTTGGGATCAAATTTATAAATTGATTTTATAAGCCCTATTGACCCTAATTGAAATAAGTCATCTCTTTCATACCCTATATTTAAAAATTTAGATACAACACTTCTAACTAACCCTAAATTGCTCTCTATCAGTATTTCTTTTGCCTCTTCATCCCCATTTTGTACAAGTTGTATTAATCTTAACGTCTCTTCATGACTAAGCAATCCCTTTCTTTCTTCTTTATTGGCAGTTATCCCCATAACAAAACCTCTATTCTATATTAGATGAATCTATTTTCTTTTTCATAATAACTTTAGTTCCTTCTCTCTTTTTAGAAGAAACAGTTACTTTATCCATGAAACTTTCCATAACGGTAAATCCCATACCAGATCTTTCTAATTCAGGTTTTGATGTATATAATGGCTGCATAGCCATATCTAAATCTTCTATACCATTCCCAGAATCTTCAACTGTAATAGTTATCTCTCTATCTTCAATTTCACATCTTATATTTACAAACTTTGTTTCGTCTTCATCGTATCCATGTATTATTGAATTTGTTACAGCTTCAGATACCGCAGTTTTTATATCTGCAATTTCATCTAATGTAGGATCTAATTTAGTTGCAAATGATGCAACTATTACCCTCGCAAAACTTTCATTTTCTGATCTTGCTGAAAACTTTACTTCCATAATATTATTCATTTGCAACGCCTCCTAAAAAAGAACTTATAGCATCCTCATAAGTGTTATGAACTTCTATTATCTTATTCATTCCAGATAAATCAAAAACCTTTTTTACTCTTGAGTTTAAGTTTATTACAGCTACCTTTCCACCTTCGCTAGATATTTTTTTATATCTACCAATAACTACTCCAATACCTGAAGAATCCATAAAGTTCATATTTTTAAAATCAAAAACTATATTCTTGATTTGTTTATCTTGTATAACATAATCAATCTCTTCTCTTACTTCATTTGCAATATGATGATCTAATTCTTTACTTAAAAACTCAACTCTTAAATTTTTATTGTCTAAAGAAAAATTTATCATTAACTTCCCCCTCCTATCAAATTTAAAAATGATACTTTTTATTCAATTCTATAAATCAGATTATTATCCTTCAACGAAATTTAAATAGTTTTGTTTTATTGTATCAAAAAACTATTTATTAAAATATTATATATTATACTAAATTAGTTTTTGGAGGAATAATAATGGATTTTATTGACAACAAAATTTCTAATCGACTTGGTGGTCCATCGTTTTTTAAAAACAGTGACAATCTCTATAAATTTGAAAAAATTAAAAAAATAACAAAAGAAGTTAAATCTAAATTTCCAGATACAAAACTTATTGATATGGGAGTTGGAGAACCCGATAAAATGGCGGATAATTCAGTAGTTGACATATTGTGTATTGAATCTAGAAAAGCTGAGAATAGATTTTATTCCGATAATGGAATTATTGAATTTCAAGAAGCTGCTTGTAGATATTTAAATAATGTATATAACTTAAAAGATATTACTCCAGAAAATATAGTCCATGGAATAGGTTCTAAACCAGTACTCGCTATGATTCCACTATGCTTTATAAACCCTGGAGATATATGTCTCATGCCCGCTCCTGCATATCAAGTACTTGGAACATATTCTAAGTTTTTAGGGGGTGAAATTTATAAACTTCCTTTATCACATGAAAATAACTTTTATCCCGATTTAGATAATATCCCTGAAAATATAAAGAAAAGATCAAAACTTTTATATTTAAATTACCCTAACAATCCTACTGGTCAAATTGCAACTAGAGAATTTTATGAGCATGCAGTTAAATTCGCCAAAGAAAACAACATCATAATAGTATCTGATTTAGCGTATGGTGCTTTAACTTACGGTCATTGCAAACCTATTAGTATATTAAACGTAGATGGGGCAATCGATGTTTGCATAGAAATTCACTCTCTATCCAAATCTTTTAATATGACCGGATGGAGGTTAGCTTTTGTTGTAGGATCTAAAAAAGCAATGCAACTCTATTGTGCTATTAAAGGTCATACTGATTCTGGACAATTTAGAGCTATACAAAAAGCAGGAGCTTATGCACTTGATAATTATGATTTGATTGATTTAAATAAAAAACGATACTCAAGAAGATTTGACTTATTAGTAGATGTTTTAAAACAAGTTGGATTTGATGCTAAAAAACCTGATGCTGGATTTTACTCTTATGTTAATATTCCTAAGGGAATTAAAAATGGAGTTAAATTTAATAATGCTGAAGAAGCAAGTCTTTATATACTTTCCCATGCATTAGTTTCCACTGTTCCTTGGGATGATTGTGGGAGCTTTTTAAGATTTTCAGTTACCTATGATGCAGATTCCTTAGATGATGAAATTAGTGTAATGAATGAACTTAAAAATAGGCTTTTATCTTTAAATTTAGAGTTTTAAATTGAATATATTTAAAGGGGTGTCTCAAAACATTTGAAACATCCCTTTTCTCTGCAGTTTACTTATTTAAAATTACTTTTTTCTCTTATTATTTGCTTTTTCTCTTATTATTTGCTTGTTCTATATTAACTTTATTTCCTTTTATTTTTATGTTCTTCATTTTTTCAAGAACTTTTCTAGCGTGTTTCTTTGGAACTTCAACAAAAGTATATTTATCATATATATCTATAGTTCCAACTAGCTTTCCTGGTATACCAACTTCTCCAGCTATAGCTCCAACTATATCTCTAGCTTGAACTTTTTGTTTTCTTCCTATATTTATAAATAGTCTAGTCATACCTGATTCAGCACCTGTATTATGACTCTCTTCTATTATTTCTTCTTTTGCTTCATCTCCTAAAGCTAATTTAACTAAAGCAGCAGCAATATCTAAAGTATCATAATCTTCTTCCTTACAGAAGTTTTCTAACCATTGAACTTGCTTTGTTAAATGCCCTTCTTCTATAGTAGATTTTACTTGTTCAAAGAATAAGCTTACTTTTTTCTCTTCAACATCTGATATTGAAGGTATACTATGTTTTTCTAGCTTAGATTTAGTGTATCTTTCTATATCTTTCATTTTTCTCATAGATTTTCCGAATACAAAAGTGAATGATACTCCATTTCTACCAGCTCTTCCTGTTCTTCCTATTCTGTGTACATAGTACTCCTCATCTTGAGGTAAATCATAGTTAAATACAGCCTCTACATCGTCAACATCTATTCCTCTAGCTGCAACATCTGTAGCAACTAATATATCTATAGTTCCGTTTCTAAACTTATCCATTACTATATCTCTTTGAGTTTGTTTTAAATCTCCATGTAGAGCATCTGCAAAGTATCCTCTAGCTTGTAAGTCACTAACTAACTCATCCGCACCTCTTTTTGTATTACAGAATACTACTGATAATTTAGGATTATATACATCTACTAATCTACATAATACTTCTAATTTATTAGCAGATTTAGTTTCTATATAATATTGTTTTATATTGGGAACTGTCAGCTCTTTTCTAACTATTCTTACATGCTCAGGGTCTTTTTGGAATCTTTTTGTTAAATCTAATATTCCTTTAGGCATAGTAGCTGAGAAGAAAGTTGTTTGTCTATTTTGTGGAGTTTGATTTAAAATCATTTCTATATCTTCTCTGAATCCCATATCTAACATTTCATCCGCTTCATCTAATATAACCATTTTTACTTTATCAAGCTTTAAAGTCTTACGGTTTATATGGTCTATTACACGCCCTGGAGTTCCTATAACAATTTGGACACCACTCTTTAAAGACTTTATTTGTCTATCTATAGGTTGTCCTCCATATACAGGTAAAGTTTTTATTCCGTGCATGTATTTACCTATTTTTTTTATTTCACTTGATACTTGTATTGCTAATTCTCTTGTTGGACATAAAACTACCGCTTGTAGACTCCTATCATCTGGATCTACCATCTCTAATATAGGTATACTAAATGCTGCTGTTTTCCCCGTACCTGTTTGCGCTTGCCCTATAATATCTACTCCAGTGATTATTTTTGGTATTGCTTGAGCTTGTATTGGAGATGGTTCCTCGAATCCCATTTCTAATACAGCTTTTTTTATGTTCTCATTTATTGGTAAATCATCGAATTTAACTATATTCATATATTGTTTCCTTTCCGTAATCAATTTATATTAACTTTATCAATTATATATTTATTTTAAACATTATGCAATTAATATTTTATCCTAATAGTAAATATCATATTCATTTTAAAGCAAAATAAGGGGTGTTATCTTCCCCTTATTTTTATTTTTAAATTTTAAGTTTTATTTTATATATGTAAGATATAGAACAAATAAATATAATAAATATGTAAATATCATTAAAAGTCCTTGGAATCTATAAATTTTTTCTTTTATAATTGTAGGAATTATTAAAATCAATACTAATATTATCATAAATGGAAAATCTACCATAGAAGTCTGTTTAAGTATAGGTGTATCATTTATAAAAGACGATATAGATATTACCGAAACTATATTTAAAATATTTGCGCCTAGTATATTACCTACAGATATTGCGTTATGTTTTTTCTTTATAGCAGTTAAACAAGATACTAATTCTGGAAGCGATGTTCCAAGTGCTATTACCGTTAAACTTATAATCCCTTGTGGAACTCCTATAAATTCAGCTATTTTTATTCCATTATCAACTAATAACCTCGATCCTATTATCATCATAATTATTCCTATAATAAATAAAGATGATATTTTTAGTATATCAAAAGATTTCCTTTCATTTATTATATTTGTATTTGGCACTGATTTCATTTTAGTTTTAGCTATACTCTTATAGTTATTAACCATGTAAATAATCAACATTCCCATAAGTGCCATAGCATCTTTTCTATCTATAACTTTATCTAATCCTAATATAATTAAAATAATTATAGACATCATTAATAATATAGCTTTAGAATTAAACACTTTTTTTCTATCCTAAAGGGTTTAATAATCGCCACTAATCCAAGAGCTAATCCAGTATTGCAAATTATAGATCCCACTGCATTTCCTAAACTCATTGTAGTATAACCTTTTATTGATGCGCATACAGAAACTGTTAGTTCAGGCAATGTAGTTGCTAAGCTAACAATAGTCGCACCTAAAATAATTTCTGGTATGTTTGTTTTTTTCCCTACAGATATAGTAGAATCTATAAAAATATCCGCACCCTTTGTTATAAGTATAAATCCTATTAAAAATAGTCCAATCGTAAATATCATTTTATCCCCCCTTATTAAATAGGTATTCATTCCACTTAAAGTTATATGTATATAAAATTTTAAAATTATTCGTAAAATTAATGTTTATTATTCATTTTAAGGAGGTATTATAAGTAATATAAGAAAATAAGAGAAAAATATATCGAAAAATGAAAGATAGTGCAAAATTCTGTATACAAAATACTCATTCTATGATATGATTATATTGTTTAAAAAATATCTAGCTAGATTTTATAAAATAAATATACTCAACACATACAAACTTAAGGAGGCTATCAACATGAATGCATGGCAAGGATTCAAAACTGGTAGATGGACTAAAGAAATAAACGTAAGAGAGTTCATACAATTAAACTACACTCCATATGAAGGAAGTGACTCTTTCTTAGCTGGAGCAACTGAAAATACTAAAAAATTATGGGAAGAAGCTATGGTTCTTTTCAAAAAGGAAAGAGATAATGGCGGAACATTAGATATAGACACTAAAACAGTATCTATGATAAATGCTTACGGTCCTGGATACTTAGATAAAGAAATAGAAACTATAGTTGGTTTCCAAACTGATGCTCCTTTAAAAAGAGCTATACAACCATTTGGTGGTATAAAAATGGCTGAAAATTCTTGTAAGGCTTATGGATATGAATGTGATCCTGAAATAAGTGAAATATTCACTAAATACAGAAAAACTCATAACCAAGGTGTATTCGATGCTTATACTGCTGAAATGAGAGCTGTTAGAAAATCTGGTATAGTAACTGGATTACCTGATGCTTACGGAAGAGGTAGAATAATAGGAGACTACAGAAGAGTTGCTTTATACGGTGTTGATGCTTTAATAGCTGACAAAAAAGTACAAAAAGATTCTTTAGACGTTTCTACAATGGATGAAGCTGTTATAAGATCAAGAGAAGAAATATCTGATCAAATAAAAGCTTTAACTGAATTAAAAGCTATGGCTGCTGTTTATGGATTCGATATATCTAATCCAGCTACTAACTCTAAAGAA
This sequence comes from Paraclostridium ghonii, assembly GCF_023653455.1. Classification (GTDB taxonomy): domain Bacteria; phylum Bacillota; class Clostridia; order Peptostreptococcales; family Peptostreptococcaceae; genus Paraclostridium; species Paraclostridium ghonii. Next base: position 9,204 of record NZ_JAKEDR010000040.1, on the reverse strand, counting down.
GCTGTTCAATGGTTATACTTCGGATACTTAGGTGCTATAAAAGATCAAAATGGTGCTGCAATGTCATTAGGTAGAACTTCTACTTTCTTAGATATATACTTCGAAAGAGATTTAGCTGCTGGAACTATAACTGAAGAAGAAGTTCAAGAAATAATGGACCACTTCGTTATGAAGTTAAGAATGGTTAAATTCTTAAGAACTCCTGAATACAACGATTTATTCTCTGGAGACCCAACTTGGGTAACTGAGTCTATAGGTGGTATGGGAATAGATGGTAGAACATTAGTAACTAAGAACTCATTCAGAGTTTTAAATACATTATATACTCTTGGAGCTTCTCCAGAGCCAAACTTAACAGTATTATGGTCTACTCAATTACCTCAAGGATTCAAAAACTTCTGTTCTAAAGTATCAATAGACACAAGTTCTGTTCAATATGAGAACGATGATTTAATGAGACCTTACTGGGGAGATGACTACGGTATAGCTTGTTGTGTATCTGCAATGAGAATAGGTAAGCAAATGCAATTCTTCGGAGCTAGAGTTAACTTAGCTAAGACTTTATTATACGCTATAAACGGTGGTGTTGATGAGAAGTCAGGTGCTCAAGTTGGACCTAGATTCGAACCAATAACTTCTGAATACTTAGACTACAATGAGGTTATGGCTAAGTTTGAACCATTCACTGATTGGTTAGCTAACTTATATGTAAATACATTAAATGTAATCCACTACATGCATGATAAGTATTCTTATGAAGCATTAGAAATGGCTTTACATGATAGAGATATATTCAGAACTATGGCTTGTGGTATAGCTGGTTTATCTGTATGTGCTGATTCATTATCTGCTATAAAACATGCTAAAGTTAAAACTATAAGAAATGAAGCTGGAGTAGCTGTTGATTTCGAAATCGAAGGTGAATACCCAATGTTTGGGAACAACGATGACAGAGTTGACGAGATAGCTTGTAACTTAGTTGAAAACTTCATGGACAAGATAAGAAAGAACAAGACTTACAGAAATTCTTATCATACTCAATCTATACTTACTATAACTTCAAACGTTGTTTATGGTAAGAAAACTGGTAACACTCCTGATGGAAGAAGAGCTGGTGAACCATTTGCTCCAGGAGCTAACCCAATGCACGGAAGAGATACTAGCGGTGCTTTAGCATCATTATCATCAGTTGCTAAATTACCATACGAGCATGCTCAAGATGGTATATCTAATACTTTCTCTATAGTACCAGGTGCTTTAGGAAAAGATATGGATGAAAGAATAAACAACTTATCTTCAATGATGGATGGATACTTCTCTCAAAATGCTCATCACTTAAACGTAAACGTATTTGATAGAGCTACTTTAGAAGATGCTATGGAACATCCAGAAAAATATCCTCAATTAACTATAAGAGTTTCAGGATACGCTGTAAACTTCATCAAGTTAACTAGAGAGCAACAATTAGATGTTATAAACAGAACATTCCACGGAAAAATGTGCTAATTATAACTTAATATAAATGTAAACATATTGTAAAACAATTAACAATTAATTATCAAAGTATATTCAGAGTGCAAACCTCATCAGTTTGCACTCTTTTTTTCTAATTTTTCATATACATAACTATTTAATAGACTTTACACGTTTAATGATTTATAATAGTGGGTATAAGTATAATGTATACAATCAGTTTAAAATGATAAATATTTTAGTATAATATATAATTAACGAGGTGGATAAAATGATAAAAGGTAGAGTTCATTCAATAGAGACATTTGGTACTGTAGATGGGCCTGGAATTAGATTTATATTATTTATGCAAGGTTGTCCATTAAGATGTAAATACTGTCATAACAGAGATACTTGGGATGTTAAAGGTGGAACTGAGTACACTGCCGATGAAATAATAGATCAAGTTAACAAATACTCTTCTTATATGAAATTTTCAGGTGGAGGCTTAACAGTTTCTGGCGGTGAAGCTACTCTTCAACCTGAGTTCTTAAAAGAATTATTTAAAAAGGCTCAAGAAGACAAAATCCATACATGCTTAGATACATCTGGTTTTGTAAATATAGATGTTATAGATCCAGTACTTGATTATACAAATTTAGTTTTACTTGATTTAAAACACATGGTAACTGAAAAGTGTAAAGATTTAGTAGGTGTTGGTGTAGATAAAACATTAGAATTTGCTAAACATTTAAGTGATAGAAATATACCAGTTTGGATAAGACACGTTCTTGTTCCTGGAGTAACAGATGACAGAGAAAACTTAGAACTTATGGGTAAATTCATCTCAACTCTAAAAAATGTAGAAAGAGTTGAATTATTACCATATCATACTCTAGGTGTTCACAAATGGGAAAACATGGGGTTTGAATATGAATTAAAAGATGTTCCAGATGCTACTAAAGAAGATATAGAAAAAGCATCTCAAGTATTATCAGAGTTTGGAATAACAACTCACAATAAATAAAAAAATGATCTATACAACTTTGTATAGATCATTTTTTACTAAAATTCAAATATTTCAACTTCCATATTATTTATTGCATCTTGTATTAATTTTTCTGCATCCAAAAACGACTCTGATTTTTCTATTCTATCTAATTTAGGCTTTGTTACAGGATTCTTTGGCGAAAATACTGTACAACAGTCTTCTTCTGGTATAATTGATGTTTCAAATGTCCCTATACTTTGTGCTATTTTTATTATCTCTGATTTATCCATTGCTATAAGAGGTCTAAATACAGGTAATGATACAGAAGCATTTGTACAAGTTAAACCTTGTATAGTTTGAGACGCAACTTGTCCTATACTTTCTCCTGTAACTAGCGCATCACAGAATCTCATTTCTCCTACTCTTTGTGCTATTTTCATCATAAATCTTCTTGATATTATAGTCATTTCTTCTTCTTTACAAGAAGCTCCTATTGCCTTTTGTATTTCTAGTATGTTTATTTTATGAAGTCTAACTTTACCACAGTATTTAGCTAATATTTGAGCTAAATCTCTTACTTTTTCTTGTGATTTTTCACTTGTAAATGGGTAACTGTGGAAATGTACAGCTTCAATCTCTACTCCTCTTTTTGCTACCATCCAAGATGCAACTGGACTATCTATTCCTCCAGATAATAAAGACATAGCTCTTCCATTTGTTCCAACTGGAAGGCCTCCATAACCAGGAACTGTATCACTATATACCATTACATGGTTTTGTCTATACTCACAGTGTATAGTCGTCTCTGGGTTTCTAACATCAACCTTTATCTTATCTTTTACGTTATAAACTAAAAATCCAGCTATATCTTTACTCATTTCTTGAGAAGTTAATTCTAGACTTTTATCTCCTCTTCTTGAAGTAACTTTAAATGATTTTGAACCTTCTTCTATTTTTTCTTCTAAAAGCTGTAGTGCTAATTCCTTTAACTTATCATAATCTTTTTCTGCTCTTATGCCTGGACACACACCAACAACTCCAAATACTTTCTTAATTTCTTCTAAAACTTCTTCATAATCTTCACTATATTCACCTAAATCAACATATATTCTTCCATATTCTTTATATACATTGAACTTCCCTATATGAGATAGCATATTCTTTATATTTTTTATTAATTTATTTTCAAATATGTATCTATTTTTTCCTTTTACACCAATTTCTCCGTACTTAACTATCGCTATATTATACAAATTTATCACCTCTTAATTATCTTCTTTTTATTATAAATCTAAGCTCTTCTACTGATTTTTTGATTATTTCACAAGCTTCCTTTATTTCCTCTTCTGTTGTCATATCAGATAAGCTGAATCTTATAGCTCCATCTATGTCTTCTGAAGTAAGCCCTATTGCATTTAATACATGACTGCCTTTTTTCTTTGAAGAACAAGCTGATCCTGTTGATACAAATATGCCTTGTTGTGCTAAATGATGAAGTAATACTTCTCCTTTAACACCTTTAAATGATATATTTAATATATGGCACACTCCATCCTCAGGAGAATTAACTTTTATATCCTCTATATTTTCTACTATAAAGTCTTTAAGTAAAACTTTTAATCTATCTATATTTTCTATTTTAGAATTCAAGTCCGACATTATTATATTTATAGCTTCTCCTAAACCGTATATACCAGCTACATTTTCTGTTCCAGATCTTATTCCTATTTCTTGCCCTCCACCAGTTAACATAGGCTTTATTTTGTTATTATCCTTTATATACATAAATCCAATACCTTTTGGACCATGTAATTTATGTCCACTGACACTCATAAAATCTATATTGTATCTAGATGGTTTAAAATTTATTTTAGTAAATGACTGAACTGCATCTACATGTAAGTATACTTTTTCTTTTAATGTGCTTAAGTGTTTTCCAATCTCTTTTATAGGTTGTACACTTCCAATTTCATTATTTACATGCATCATACTAATTAATATAGTATTGTCTTTTATAGCATTTTTTACATCATCTATACTTACTACACCTTTGTTATTTACTTTTATATAAGTTACTTCAAATCCTTGATCCTCTAAATCTTCCATCGTTCTTAGAACTGATGGATGTTCTATATTTGTAGTTATTATATGGTTTTTTCTTTTTTTATGAAGATTTGTAATACCTCTTATTATTGTGTTGTTAGCTTCAGTTCCTCCTGATGTAAATATTATTTCTTTGTCTTTACACCCTACGCTCTTAGCTATTTCTTGCCTTATTTTTTTTATTTTTTTTTCAACCTCAACACCTTTTTTATGTACAGCTGAAGGATTTGCATAATCTGTAGTGAGTGCATATATCATCTTCTCTACTACTTCACTATATGGCTTGGTTGTGGCACTATTATCTAAGTATATTTCCATACTAATACACCAACTTTCTTTGCATTTAATTATACTATTATAGTCTTTATATTATTGTCCCAATTAACTATTTAAATTATCATATGAATTTGGTGAAACTTTTACTATTATACCACTATTTTCTCTTTTTTTATATAGAAAAGCCCTATAATTACACACTTCTGTCGACATCGGAATAATTTTATATCTGTTTTTATCATAAATTAATATTTTTTAAATTTTTTTGTCAAAACTATTGCTTTTCATGTCGAATCTTGGTATTATGTATACATGGTTATCCCCCTGATAACCTTAATTAAAATCTCTATTCCCAATACCCCTTTTAAATGAATGTATACATTCATTTAAGTCCTACTTCTTAACGGAAAAGAAGTAGGTTTTTTTATGTTTAAAATCTATTTTAAATTTTAATTTAAATATATTTCCAAAAACTATTGCTTTTTATGTCGATTCTTGGTATTATGTATACATGGTTATCCCCCTGATAACCTTAATTAAAATCTCTATTCCCAATACCCCTTTTGAACGGATAGACTTTATATCCAATGTTAAACTAACAACGGAAGTTAGTTTAACGCAAAAAGAGCTTCCCCAAGCTCTTTTTTTTATGCTTAATTCTACATTTATTTCTACTTTTTTGATATAATTTAATTGTATATATAATAATAATTTTAGGGGGTCAATACTATGCAAAACAAGAAAAAAGTAGCTATAGTATTTACAGGTGGAACGATTTCCATGACTGTAGATGAAAAAATAGGCGCTGCTATACCGTCTCTATCTGGAGAACAAATAATGTCTATGGTAACCAACATAGATAAAGTTGCTGATATAGAGGTATTCAATTTTGATGAAATTCCAGGACCTCATATGACACCTGAAAAAATGCTTAATTTAAGAAATTATATAAACGATATAATTTCAAAAAACGAAGTTTCTGGTGTTGTTGTTACTCATGGTACAGATAGTTTAGAAGAAACTGCCTATTTCTTAGATTTAACCTTAGATACACCTAAACCAGTTATAGTTACCGGCGCAATGAGAAGTAGTGATGAACTTGGTTATGATGGGCCTAGTAATCTTGCCGCTGCTGTTTGTACTGCTATTTCTGATGAAGCTTATAATAAAGGTGTTTTAGTTGTTTTAAGTAATGAAGTCTTATTAGCATCTGAAGCTACTAAAACTAATACACTTACACTAAATACATTTAAATCTTTAACTTGTGGCCCTTTAGGTATTATAGATTGCGATATGCTTGTATTATCTAGAGATATAGTTGATAGACAAACCATATTAGTAGATAAAGTTGAATCTGACGTTGCACTTATAAAAGCAGGAGTTGGAATGGATGATTCGTTCATAAAATTCGCAGCTGACAAAGGTTGCAAGGGTATAGTTTTAGAAGCTATGGGTAGAGGAAACATACCTCCAGAAATGTTAAAAGGTGTAGAATATGCTAGAAGCAAAGATATACCTGTTGTTATAGCGTCTAGATGCCATTCTGGGAGAGTTTTCGATAGTTATGGTTATTTAGGTTCTGGTAGAGATTTAAGAAATCTAGGATGTATATTTGCTGGTGATTTACCTGGGCAAAAAGCTAGAATAAAACTTATTGTCGCTCTAGGAAAGACAAACAATTTAAATGAAATAAAAGATATGTTCGAAGAAGGAATATACTATTAATAATTAAATAAAAGGAGCTATCTCAAAATATATATCTAAATTTTGAGACAGCTCCTTTTTTAATCAGCTTTATTTATAATTCCGTTTTTTAAGCATATTGAGTAATCTAAATCTTTTACTCCACCTCTAAACTTTACCTCTATCATCTTCCCTTCTTTACCAATTATATTTCCTGCTCCAAATTTACTGTGTAAAATTTTATCACCTATTTTTATTGCCTTTATATCTTCTTTAGTTGGTGACTTTATGTTGTCTATAAATCTAGATGCAAAAACTTTACGTCCATATTTTGTTTTAGGGGAACTTATATTTAGTTCATCTTGCGCTCTTGTTATTCCTACGTACAATAGTCTTCTTTCTTCTTCAATCGCAGATTTTTTCTTTTCTTCATCTTCAATGTCATAAGATTTTTCATGAGGTATAGTTCCTTCATTTACACCTATTATATATACATACGGGAATTCTAACCCCTTTGCACTATGCATAGTTGTAAATATTACCCCTTCTGAATTTTTATTATTTCTATTTTCTACTATTTCAGATTTAACTTTTTCTATATGTTCTAAATATTCATTTATAGTTTTAAAGTTAGTTGAAGAACTTTCTAATTCATTTAATATCTCTACTAAACCATTGGACTTAATTTTTCTATTGCTGCAATAATCAAGTACATATCTATCATAATCTAAACTAGTTCTTATATAAGAAATTGCATTTTTAGGAGATAACGTCTTTAAGTAACTTAAATCTATTTCTAAATCATTTAATGTCTTTACTTGCTTTGGATGTAGTCCTCCCTTGTTTATTAAAGCTCCTATGAAGTCCTTATCTTCACTTGCAAGTTTTATACTATCTTTAGATATGTATCTAAATGGTTTATTAATAATTCTTATCCAATCTTCATTTAACGAATTATCTATTCCTAATCTTAAATAGGATAATAAATCTTTAGCAACCCAATGATCATATATAGTTACAATTGAATCTCTGACAACAAATGGGATGTGCATATCCATAAATACATCAACTAAAGCTCTAGACTGGATATTTGTCCTATATATAACTGCAAAATCATCATAGTTAACACAATTATCTTCACATTTAATAATTATATCTTTTGCTATAAACTTAGCTTCTTCTTCTGAGTCTTCAGTTTTTATATAATTTACATTTCCCTTTTCTTCTCTGTCACACTTTATTACTTTTTCATATCTATTTTCATTGTATTGAATAAGTTTATTTGCAATATCTGTTATACCCTTCTTTGATCTGTAATTTATATCAAGAACATATTTCTTGCTATTTTTAAAATATCTCTCAAACTCTAATAAAAAGTCTGGTCTCGATCCTCTAAATCCATATATACTTTGATCTTCATCTCCTACAACAAATATATTGTTATTTGGACTAGCTATTAATTTTATAACTTCAAATTGTACTTTATTTATGTCTTGAAACTCATCTACTAAAATATATCTATACGTACTTCTTATCCTTTCTAACACCCTTTTATTGTTTTTTAATAAGTAATATGTTTTTATGAGCATATCATCAAAATCTATCTTTTTTATGCTTTCCTTATAATCCTCATACATATTATAAGTTCTTATAAACTCATCTTTTGAAAGCATCTCTGGATCAAAATCATTTTTATCCATTAATTCATTTTTTACATATGAAATTTCATTTATTACATTTAAAATCGTATCTTCATCCTCTGCATTTTCTACGTTTAAATTTTTTAAAATTCCTTTTATAATAAATTTTTTATTCTTTTCATCTAATATACAATTCAATTCATACCTTTCAAAAAATCTTAATATTCTAAAAAAAACTGAATGAAATGTACCATAACTTACACTATTTAATCTAGTATCATGACTTAAGCTAATTGCTCTATTTTTCATTTCCGTAGAAGATGCCTTGGTAAAACTAATCGCTAAAATATTTTTAGGATTTATATTGTTATTTAAAACCATATTAACTATTCTATACGTTATAACCCTAGTCTTTCCTGATCCAGGTCCTGCCAAAACCATGCATGGTCCATCTATGTGCATCACTGCACTTTTTTGATTGCTATTTAATACATTTATATCTATCATTATTTATCACCTTGAACTATCTTTATATTATTTTATAATTAATATTATATACTATATTAATGATAAGGAGTAAACCTATGCAAGTTATTACTAAAACTATAGATAATTTAATTCCCATACCTGAAAATCATTTTATACTTGATATAGAAACTACAGGCCTTAGTCCTAAATACTGCAAAGTAATATTAATAGGTATCCTTTACAATTTAAATAATAAAACTATAATTAAACAATACTTTGCTGAATCTGAGGAAGAAGAAAAAGATTTACTTTTAAATTTTATCAATGATATAAAAAGTTTTAAGTATCATATAACATTTAATGGAGTTACTTTTGATGTACCTTTTTTAAACTCAAGATTTATCTGCAATAAAATTGATTTTTTTATAGATAAGTCTAATGATATTGATATTTTAAGAATCGTAAAACCATTTAAAGAAAAATTGTCTTTATCTGATTGTAAACTAAAAACAATAGAAAAATACATGGGTATACAAAGAGAGGATACTATATCTGGAAAAGAAAGTATAAAATTATATAAAGATTTTATAC
>NZ_JAKEDR010000004.1 GCF_023653455.1 Paraclostridium ghonii | reverse complement strand
ATGTATATTACCTTTATTTTTAATACTTATATTTATAGAAGTTAACATATTAAGTTTCAATACTTGTAATATCACACTAGCAATAAAATCAGCAATTAAAAAACCTACAAAAAACTTAAATATATATCCAATAAAATCCATGTTCATCCCTCCGTCATTGAAAAATCTTGTATTGTATAATTACTTAGTTTTACTGATAATTTTATCAATTTCTAAAATTACATTCTTTTCCGTGGGTTCCAATAATAATCCATTTGCAATATTTATAGATTCACCGTTTTTAAAATTAACTTTATAGTATAAATATTTGTCATATCTAATCTCTTTGTACCCAGTATTGGTAGATTTTATGTCTTTATAGCTATACATAGTTGTCCCTAATATACTGTGCTTTTCTATTTTGTCTTTATAAAAAACATAATAATTATTACAAAAATATACTAACCCTGAAACAATCATTATTAAACCTATTATAAAGCCTATTTTACAATGCTTTTCTGCTTTCCATCCAGCTCTAAACTCTTTTATGTTTTTCATAGTACTTCTATAAATCTCAATTACAAGCGCAATACATAACATTAATATAATAATTATTATAGAATTAAATTTAGTCATGCTTATTAATGTGTAATTTTCATTAGAACTAATTATAATTTTATTTATAACGTAACTTAGCCCTAATATTAAAGACATTACGGCTATTGAACATAATATTAATATCCCTATTCTAAAAAAATATTGACCTATTGACTTAGCCTCACTTAGCCAGTCATAAATTAAAAACATACCTCTTCCTCCTCCATTTTGCTTATTCAATCATCTTTAGTTTATCTTATTAAAATTGACACCTAAAAATCTTAACTACTTTTTATTTTTATATAACTTACGTTCATATTCATCTACCAAATCTTCTAATTCCTTTAGTTCTCTGTCCATTTTTCTACCATAAAAAAATGAACACCACGAATATGTCATATAAATTAACGTAGGAATTGCACATAATGCAGTGAATAGTAACTTATCTGTCTCATTGTTTAGTATTGATAAAATTAACCAACCTGTTGGTCCACTGCATATAAGTGTTGTGCATATAAGTACTATAATAGATGATTTTTTTTGTAATTCTATAGCATCTTCAACAATTTTTTTATTATGTTCATCACTATGCAAATATATATCCTCCCCTCTGTCAAAACCTGCTGCTGTGATACAAGTTCCTATAATCATAAATTCAAAACTCATTATTTTATAGTTATTCCTACAACAACTTTCTATGGTTTTTTATAATTAATTTAGTTTAGATGTCACTTTATATGTTCTATAAGTAATATTTCAAATTACTATAGACCCATACCACCTTTTGTAAAAAAGAACTTATTAATCATAAATATGCTGTTTATTTAAAATACATTTAAATCCTTTGATATTAAAAGAACTCTTTAAAATATCTGAATTAATACTTTTGTATATTCCTATGGTTAATATATGCCCACCCTTCAATGTTAAAATTATATCATTAAATTCCAATAATTACATATAACAATTATAATATTGTTATTTCACTTCCTTGAAAATAATTAATCCCTAACGAGACATTCAAAGCATCTTTTCGCTTTAGGAACAAAACATATATATTTATACCCCGCCCCCTACGCAAAAAAATCACAATAAAGAAAATATCTTTATTGTGATTAAAATCAATCATTAGATTTTACCAAACTCACTACTTCATATGACTTAGGTTTTAAATTAAACGTAAATTCTTCATATATCTCTACAACTTCTTTATCACATCTATTTATCAGTACTAAAATATCATCTTCGCCCTCAATATATCTAACATATCCAAAAACATCTGGGTTTTCCAATTCCAATAATTTAGTTTCCCCACAAGTTAACACCTTACTTTTATTTCTATCCTTAATAATATTTTTATAGAAATTCAAAATATCTTTATCTTCATTTTTCCAAGGATACGTTCTTCTATTATCAGGATCACTTTCACCTAAAAGTCCTGCTTCATCTCCATAATAAATATATGGAACCCCCTCAAACGTCATTTGCATTGCAACTGCTAACTTAAGAAGTTCTTTATCTTCATTTAACTCCGTAAGTATCCTTCTTGTATCATGAGTACCCAATATATTTAAATTAGATTTAAAAGATTCTTTTGGATAATTTTCTTTTATAGTCATAAGGCTATTGTATACATCTTTAGAATTAAGTTTACCATTTAAAAAGCCTACAACTATATCTTTAAATAAATATCCTGTAACTCCATTTAATTGGTCTCCTAAAAGATATTTTCTTCTTTCATTATAACTAATTTTATTTGATGCATCTTCCCATACTTCCCCTACAACAACAGAAGCTTTATCTACTTTTAAACTTTCTTTTCTTACTTCTTCTATAAATTTAGATGGAAGTTCATCTGCAACATCAAGTCTCCAACCTTTAACACCATAACTCATCCATTTGTTTATTACACTATCTTTATCTTTTATAATATAGTTCATATATGAACTTTCTGTTTCATTAACATTTGGTAAAGCCTTTATTCCCCACCAGCAATCATACTTTTTAGGAAAATTTTCAAAGTTGTACCAAGAAAAATATGGAGAATCTTTAGATTGATATGCACCTATAGAATCGTAGTTTCCATACTTGTTAAAATATATACTATCATCTCCAGTATGGCTAAACACACCATCTAAAATAATATTTATACCTTTTTTATTTGCTTCTTTTATTAAATCCTTAAATATTTCTTCATCACCAAACATAGGGTCAATGCTCTTATAGTCTGCTGTATCGTACTTATGGTTACTTTGAGATTCAAATATAGGGCTTAAATATATTATGCTAACACCTAAGCTTTTTAAATAGCTTAACTTGTTAATTATCCCCTTTAAATTACCTCCATGAAAATCCCATCTAATTACTTCATTTTCTCTATTTTTTATATACATAGGAGTGTCTTCCCAGTTTGCATATATAAAACTATTCTTTTTAGGATTATTTACTTTACCTGTTCTGTTGAATCTATCTACAAATATATGATATAAAACACCTTCTTTAAACCATTGTGGTGATTTATTTTTTTTGCTAATTGTAAGTTGATACTTATTTATACTTTCTAATTCATAATATTCCCTACACATTCCATCTGCATTATTTTTTCCATAATATTTGCTTTCCATATTCCCATTTACATTTTCTATAACTTTAAAGAAATAAAAATAAATATCTTCTTTTTCAAATTCATATTTATCTATGATAAATACATTGTTTTCTGATTTTTTCATTTGTATTTCTTCAATGTCCGTTTCGTCTTTTTCAATCATTAAATATACTTGATTTACATTTTCTGTAGCTTGTATATTTAAACTTAGTTTTTCTCCTAATTCTAAAGCTCCGAAAGGCTTTTTATAACTTTCTGACCAAGAATTATATGTTATACTCACTTTAACCCCCACCTTTTTATCTTTTGAACTGATTTACTTTTTATACCATATTTCATTAGCATATTCATTTATAGTTCTATCACTTGAAAATACTCCTGAATTTGCTATATTTATCAAAGATATTTTATTCCATTTATTTTTTTCCTTATATAAATCATTTATTTTTTTCTGAGATTCTATATAATTTTCAAAATCTCTTAATACAAAAAATTCATCATTATATGTTATTAGTGAATTATATATCTGTCTTCCTTCTTCCCCAATATTTGGAATGAACCCATTTACTAAATCATCTACAACTCTTTTTATATAGAAATTATTAGAGTATATATCTGCTGATGAGTATCCTCCAAATTTATTGTATTCTAATACTTGATGAGCTAATAATCCAAATAGTATTATATTTTCATCTCCTACTTGTTCATGTATTTCTATATTTGCTCCATCTAAAGTAGCTAAAGTTATAGCTCCATTCATCATAAACTTCATATTGCTAGTTCCCGATGCTTCTTTTGTAGTTGTTGATATTTGTTCACTTATATCTGCAGCAGGTATTACTTTCTCTGCTAGTGAAACTCCATAGTTTTCTATAAAAACTACCTTTAATTTTTCATTAACTCTTTTATCATTATTAATTTTTTGAGCTAATTCATTTATAAATTTAATAACACATTTCGCAAAATAATATCCAGGAGCAGCTTTTGCCCCAAATATAAAAGTTCTTGGTTCTATGTCTAAGTTTGGATTGTCTAATAGTTCATGATATAAATGAAGTATGTGAAGTGCGTTCATAAGTTGTCGTTTATATGCGTGTAATCTTTTTATCTGTACATCGAATATAGAATTTGGATTTACTTCTATCCCATTTTTTTCTTTTATTATCTTAGCTAAGTTAATTTTATTTTGATATTTAATTTTTTCTAATTCTTTTAATACCTTTTTATCATTTTTATATTTTTCAAGTTGTTTTAATTTTGTAGTATCTCTTTTCCACTCATCTCCTATAAGATGTGTTATTAAGCTGGATAACTGTGGGTTTGATAACATTAACCACCTTCTATGTGCAATTCCATTTGTTTTATTGTTAAACTTAAATGGTTCATCTTCGTAAAATTCTTTTAATACTTCCTTTTTAAGAATTTCTGTATGAAGGTTTGCAACACCATTAACACTACTACTTCCAACTATGCTCAAGTTAGCCATGTTTACATTATTACCATAAATTATAGCCATCTTATTAATTCTTTCATTTTCATTTGAGTACTTACTTCTTAATTCATTTAAATATCTTTTATTTATTTCTTCTATTATCATATAAATTCTTGGAAGTAAATCTTTTATCATTTTTATTTGCCATTTTTCCATGGCTTCAGTCATTATAGTGTGATTTGTATATGAACTACATTTTTTTGTAATTTCCCATGCTTCATTCCATCCAAATCCCTCTTCATCCATGAGTATTCTCATAAGTTCTGGAATACACAGTGATGGATGAGTGTCGTTTATATGAATTGCTATTTTTTCATTTAGTTTTTTAATATCAATTTTATTTTTCTTACATTTTCTTATTATATCCTGCATTCCTGCACTAACTAAAAAATACTCTTGTTTTAGTCTTAACATCTTTCCTGCATCATTTGAATCATTTGGATATAATACTTGTGATATTTCATCTACATAATATCTATACTGTAGTGCATCATGATAACTTCCATAACTATTTTTTGAGTCTTTTAATATTGGTTCAAAATCTTTTCTAGGTATGTCCGATTTAAATAGTCTCAATGTATTTATATATTCATTTTCATATCCTATAATAGGTATATCATAAGGCACTGCCATTACAGGAATATAGTTTTTATGGATAGGTTTTAACTTCCCATTTTTTTCTATAAGTTGTACTTCTCCTCCAAACTTAACTATAACTGCTTTGTTTGGTCTTACAGTTTCCCAAATATATGATTCTTCTTTTAACCAGTTATCTGGAACTTCAACTTGATGCCCATTTACAAACTTTTGTTCAAATAATCCATATTCATATCTTATTCCATAACCATGACCACTTATATTAAGAGATGCCATGGAGTCTAAAAAACATGCAGCTAACCTACCTAGTCCACCATTTCCTAGTGCTGGGTCATATTCTGCATTTATTAAATCATCCAGGTTAATGCCCATAGTGTCTAATATCTCTCTTACTTCTTTCATTATCCCTAAGTTTAAAAGATTTGATTCTAATTGTCTTCCAAGTAGAAATTCTATACAAAAATAATAAACTTCTTTTTCTTTATTTAGCCTATTTTCTTTCCATGTATTTGCTATTTTAGTTTTTAGAACAGTTACTAATGTATTTAGTAACTGCTCATTATTTGCTTCTTTAATACTTTGTTTATATAAAAGGTCCATTTGCTTTTTAAATTGTGATTTAAATTTCTCCCTATTTATGAGAGTCAATGCTACCAACTCCTTTGCCAAACTATTTCATTGTATGTTTTTATATACTCATTTGCAGACTTAGCCCAACTGCTATCAGTACTCATAGCACTTTTAATCATGTTAAACCATGCACTTTTATCATTTTTATAAGTATCTATTGCATTTTTAATACAGTAAAACATTTCATGGGCATTATAATTTGCAAAGCTAAATCCATTTCCTTCTCCTGTATATTTGTTAAAAGGTATTACTGTATCTTTTAACCCCCCAGTCTCCCTTACTATAGGAATAGATCCATACCTCATAGCTATCATTTGTCCAATTCCACATGGTTCAAATAAAGATGGCATCAAGAACATATCTGACGATGCATAAATTTGTTGAGCTAATGCTGCATCAAAAGTTAATATAGCTGCAACCTTATTTGGATATTTTCCTGAATAATAATTTAACATAGATTGATATTGTTCTTCTCCTGTTCCTAAAACAACTAATTGTAAATTCTCTTGTACTATCTCTGGCATCATATATGAAATTAAATCTAATCCCTTTTGAGATACTAATCTAGAAACTATTCCTATCATAGGAATATCTGGATTTATTTCTAATCCTAAAATCTTTTGTAACTCTAATTTATTTTTAATTTTATCATTTATTGAATTTATATTGTAATTACATACTATATTTTTATCCGTCTCTGGATTGTTTATTTCATAATCTATTCCATTTACAATTCCTTTTAATTTATATGAGTTATGATTAATCAGCCCATCTAGGCCTTCTCCATAAAATTTTGTTTGTATTTCATTTGCGTAAGTAGGACTTACTGTATTTACTTTATCTGAATATACTATGCCTGCTTTCATAAAATTGACTCCACCATAATACTCTATATGCCCTTCATCTAAGTAGTATCTAGGTATAGATAATACATCTTCTATACTTTGATTTGAAAACACACCTTGGTATTGAAGGTTATGTATAGTATACATCGTTCTTATTTGTGAATATCTCTCGTCGTGACTATAATTTTCTTTTAAAAATAAAGGAATCATTCCTGTATGCCAATCATTTAAATTTATTACATTTGGATAGAAATCTATTCTTTTTAAAGATTCTAATACTGCATTGCTAAAAAAAGTAAATCTTTCTACATCATCTTCATATCCATATAAATATGCATACTCTCCATCTCTTTTAAAGTAAAATTCATTATCTATAAAGTAAAATTTAACTCCATCTAATTCTAATTCTAATAATCCACAGTATTGATTTCTCCATGCTACATTTACATTAAATACTGCTACTGTTTTCATTTGATCTTTTAAATATTTAGGAATATTAACATACTTAGGCATTATAACCCTTACATCTACTCCTTCTTTTTTTAGAGCCTTAGGAAGTGCATACGAAACATCTCCTAACCCCCCAGTCTTTACAAAAGGCCAGCATTCAGCTGTTACAAAAAGAACTTTCAAAACTTATCCTCCTCTATAAAATCACATTTTTTTCTACTACTAGTGGTAATTTTATATCTCCCTTTAACTCTTTATCTCTTGATATAAAAACATTTTTATCTAATATAACATTATCTAATTTTACATTTTCTTGTATAGTTGAGTTTTGCATAACTATAGAATTTTTTATAACTGATCCCTTTTTAACATGAACTTTTCTAAATATAATACTATCTTGAACTTCACCTTCTATAACACATCCTGTAGCTACAAATGAATTTTTAACGTTAGATGTTTCTGTGTATAGTGTAGGTTGTTCATTTTTTTCTTTTGTGAAAACTTTTCTATCTGAGTAAAAAAGTTCATTTGCTACATCTACATTTAATAAATCTTTATTAGTTTCAAAATAACTCTTTGTAGAGTTTATACATTTTAAATACCCACTATATTGATATGCTCCAATATTTATTTTTTCTAAACTTTCATTTATATAGTCTTCTATGTTTGTATATTCTCCTGTTGATACTGCATCATATATCATATCTATCAATAAGCTTTTTTTCATAATATACATATCCATTGATATATCTACGTTTGATTTTCTTCCTATGTTTATTCCCATACTTGAAATTTGATTTTTATCATTTATGTTTAATATTGTAGTTCCTATAAAATCTTCATCTGCATTATCTACATTCTTGTAAATAATAGTTATATCATCTCCTGATAGCTTATGATAATTTAATGATTTTTTATAATCTATATTACAAATCATATAACTAGGAGATATAAGTACATATTCTTGTTTACTTTTTTCTATATAATCTATATTGGAAAATATATTATGGATATCACCCTTTTTTATTGCTCTACAAATTTGCTTTTTAGTATTTTCAGGGCTAAATACAAATAATCCATCATTTTTAGCCGATAAATCCCAATGACTCCCATTTCCTAAGTGATCTGTTAATGATCTATATTTTTGATCTGAAAAAATTCCTATGTTCTTCATACCTGCATTGACCATATTAGATAATGCAAAGTCTATTATTCTATATCTTCCTCCTATAGGTATAGACCCTAATACCCTTGAATCACTTAGTTCTTTTAAATTATCACCTTTCTTATTTAAATTAATTATTCCCATACACTCTTTATTCATTATTAAATCCCCCTATACCAGTTCCATAGACACAACTTCAAATTCAGATACTATGCTTATACTTTCATCATCACTAGCTATTTTGCAATCATCCTCAATTATAGCTCCTTCTCCTATCATAGCTTTCTCTATAATTACATTTTTTCCTATTTTTGCATTAGACATTATCACTGAGTCTTTTACTATACTTCCTTCTCCTATACTAACTCCATGTGATAAAACTGAATTTTCAACACTTCCAAAAACTCTACATCCATCCACAAGTATTGATTTCTTTACATCTGCATCTTTTCCTAAGTATTGAGGTGGCATAGCCATTGTATCTGTATAAATTCTCCAATTGCAATCATTTAAATCAAATCCATTATCTGGATTAATTAAATCCATATTAGCCTGCCATAAACTTTCTATAGTTCCAACATCTCTCCAGTATCCATTAAACTCATATGAATACATATTAACTTTATCATTTAACATCTTAGGTATTAAATTTTTTCCAAAATCTATGTATGGTTTACCTGAATGAAAATAGTTTTTCATTTTCTTCCAATTAAATATATATATTCCCATAGAAGCTAAATTGCTTTTAGGATTTTCTGGCTTTTCTTCAAATTCATATATACTTCCATCATCAGCTGTATTCATTATCCCAAATCTACTAGCTTCATCCCAATCTACTTCCATAACAGCAATTGTAACATCTGCATTTTTAGACTTATGGTGTTCTAGCATATCACTATAATCCATTTTGTAAATGTGATCTCCTGATAACACTAATACATATTCTGGATCATAGCTATCTATATAGTTCATATTTTGGTATATTGCATCTGCGGTCCCTTTATACCAATTACCTTCTTTTTCATTCATATATGGTTGGAGTATTGATAATCCTCCATTTTTTCTATCTAAATCCCAATGACTTCCTATACCTATATGCGAATTTAATAATAATGGTCTATATTGCGTTAAGACTCCAACTGTATCTATACCTGAATTTGAACAATTACTCAATGTAAAATCTATTATTCTATATTTACCTCCAAATGAAACTGCTGGCTTTGCTATATTTTTAGTAAATACTCCTAATCTTGATCCCTGTCCCCCCGCTAATATCATTGCTATCATTTCTTTTTTCATAATGTACTACTAATCCCCCTGTCTAATTGATAATAAATGTAAAATTTATAATATATTTATATTTTTACCTTTTATAAAAGTAGCTCCCATAGGCGGAACCTTTATATTTATAGAATAATCTTTATTATGCCAAGCCATATTTTCTGATTTCAATTCCATATCTTTCATATTTTGACCTGATCCCCAATACTTTTTATCATCACTATTAAAAACTTCTTCATAAATACCTTCATAAGGTACCCCTATCCTATATTCTTGATGAAATACTGGAGTAAAGTTTAATACACATATTATAAAATCGCCTTTTTTCTTTCCTTTTCTCATAATAACAATTACACTTTGATCTATATTATGAGGATCTATAAAATCAAATCCTGAATAATGATTATCTATTTCATACATAGCTTTTTCATTTTTATAAAAATGATTTAAATCTCGTGTGTAAGTTTGCATAGTTTTGTGTGGATCACTTATTAATAACTCCCATTCTAATCCATACGCAAATCTCCATTCTAATCCTTGTGCAAATTCACATCCCATAAATAAAAGTTTTTTACCTGGATGTATCATCATATATGCATAAAGCAATCTTAATCCTGCGAACTTTTGCCAAGGATCCCCAGGCATTTTATCAAGAAGAGATTTTTTCCCATGTACAACTTCATCATGTGATAGTGGAAGTATAAAGTTCTCTGAAAAAGCATACATAAACGAAAAGGTTATCAGTTCATGATGATGCTTTCTATATATAGAATCCATTTCCATGTATTTTAACGTATCATTCATCCATCCCATATTCCACTTACTATCAAATGCTAATCCACCTTTATATGAAGGTCCTGATACCATAGGCCATGATGTTGATTCCTCTGCAATTATAATTGGATTTTTTATCTCCTTATGAATAACTTCATTAAACATTCTTATGAATTCAATTGCTTCTATATTTTCTCTACCACCATATTTATTTGGCTTCCAAGGTCCAATATCATAATCTAAGTAAAGCATGCTTGCAACTGCATCCATTCTAACTCCATCTATATGAAATTTTTCTAACCAATAAATCGCATTAGATATTAAAAAACTTTGAACTTCTGGTTTTCCTAAATCAAAATGAGCTGTTCCCCAACCGATATTCTCAGCTTTTAATTCATCTTCATATTCAAATTGAGAAGTTCCATCAAATTTATACAAACCATGATCATCTTTACAAAAATGGCTATATGCAAAATCTAAAATTACTCCAATGCCTTTTTTATGGCATCTGTCAACAAACTTCATTAAACTAGTGCAATCCCCATACCTACTAGTCGGACTATAATATCCTATTGTTTGATATCCCCATGATTGATCTAAAGGATGTTCTGTTATTGGCAATATTTCTATATGTGTATATCCCATTTCACATACATAATCTATTAGTTCATATAATTCTTCATAACTAAAAAATTCCCCATCCCATTTTCTTTTCCAAGAACCTAGATGAACTTCATATATATTCATCGGTGAATCCTTATATGCTGTTTTTTCCCTTTTATCTATCCATTTTTTATCTTTCCATAAATAATTGTCTATATCAAATACAATAGATGCTGTATCCGGCCTTATCTGAGAAAAAAATGCAAATGGATCTGACTTTAACTTACTTACTCCATTTTTACTTACAATATTGTATTTATACAGATTTTTAAAATCCATTTTAGGTATAAATATATTCCATATCCCACTTTTATCTAAGTTTTTCATAGAATGGGAGGTTTCATTCCAATCATTAAATTCTCCTGTTAAATACACCTGCTTTGCATTTGGTGCCCATACTGTAAATGTAATTCCTTTTTCTTTATCCTTTTCTACTTTATGAGCCCCCATAAATTCATAGCTTCTATAATTTTTTCCCTCTTTAAATAAATTTATATTGTAACTATTAATTAAATCTTCATACTTTTTCAACACAAAATCCCCCATCTTTAAGCATATCTTAAACGTATTTTTTAAACCGATTACTCGCTTATTTTTAATTATATATGAACTTTTACTTTATTTAAAAAGGTATTGTTCCAAAAATTTTGACCGCTATACCTATAAATTTACATTAATCCATATATTCAATTCTATTTCTACACATACTTACAAAAATATACTTTTTTCTAATTCCAAGAAAACATTTTCCTAGTATGTGTATACAAAAAAATAGGAGTTAATTCAAAATATTATTCAGCGAAAGATAACTTTTAAATTTTAACTACCTTCAAAGCATATTTTAGCTTTGGGATCAAAATTTATAAATTTATCTGAGCGCTATAATTTTGAATAACTCCAATTTTATCTTACTGACCTATTTTTAAATTCGGAACAGCATTTAAACTCATATCGTTGATTTTTCCATTTATAAAATTATAATATCCAGCGCAACCAATCATAGCCGCATTATCTGTACATAGTATAAGAGATGGATATTTCACTTCTATGTTTTGTTTTTTTGCCATCAAAGTCAATTTATCTCGTAGTGCAGAGTTTGCAGCAACTCCTCCTGCTAATGCAACTGTATTATACCTTTTTTCTTTAGTTGCTTTTATAGCTTTTGTTGCTAAAACTTCTACTACAGCTTCTTGGAATGATGCTGCAACATCTTCAACTATTATTTCTTCATTTTTCATTTTTTTAGCATTTAAGTAATTTAAAACTGATGATTTTAATCCACTAAAACTAAAGTCATAGCCTTCATCCATGCAAGCTCTTGGAAAATCTATAGCTTTTTTATTTCCGGATTTAGCTAATTTATCTATTATAGGTCCACCTGGATATCCTAAGTTCATAGCTCTTGCAATTTTATCAAAAGCTTCCCCTGATGCATCATCTTTAGTTTTTCCTAATATCTCGTATTCTCCATAGTCTTTAACTTCTACTAAATGAGTATGCCCACCTGAAACTATTAAAGTTATAAATGGCGGCTTTAAGTTTTTATCTTCTATGTAATTTGCACTTACGTGTCCTTCAATATGGTTAACTCCAACTAAAGGTATATCTAATGTGTAAGCTAAAGCCTTGGCATATGAAAGACCTACTAAGACTGCTCCTACTAACCCTGGTCCATAAGTAACAGCTATATGATCTATGTCCCCAAAAGTTACATTTGCTTCGTCTAACGCTTGTTGTACTACCATCGGTATATTTTCTATATGTTTTCTGGATGCTACCTCTGGAACAACTCCTCCAAATTTTTTGTGTAATTCTATTTGAGTTGATATTATATTGCTTAAAACTTCTCTTCCATTTTTTAAAATTGCACATGCTGTTTCATCACAGCTAGATTCTATAGCTAACGTTATTATATCTTTTTTCATATTACACCTCTTTTAATTGGCTCCACATTATCATTGCATCTTCTTTGTTGTCACTATAATATTCTTTTCTTATCCCTGCTAATTTAAATCCATATTTTTTATATAAATTTTGAGCTACTATATTAGATACTCTAACTTCTAACGTCATAGCAAATATGTGATTTTCTTTACATTTTTTAACAAGATGCTTAATAAGTTCATCGCCTATCTTTTGACCTCTATAATCACTATGGACAGCAACATTAGTTATATGCCCTTCTCCAGCTATAAACCATATGCCTACATAGCCAATAATTTTTTTATCTATTTCTGCTACTAAATAATTAGCAACATCATTTTTCATTTCTTTTTCAAACTCACTTTTAGACCAATAATGTTCAAAACAATTTTTTTCAACTTCAAAAACTCCTTCAACATCATTATTTTTCATATCTCTTATTATTAAATTGTTATTTCCCATTTTCTATCCTCTTCATTTTTTCTTCATATTGAACTTCTGCTTGAGATTTTCTTATATACATTGGATTTATAGTATAACAATTATGTACATCTATATCTTTTTTAAATTTCATATAAGCTATAGCACATAAGCTACTAGCTTTACTTACATTATTAGATACAGATGCTATATAAGTATTTTTAAGATTATCAAGTTTTTCTTTATATAAATTTGTAGCTTCTCCAACTATAATAAACTCTTTATTTGTTTTAGATAATTCGTCTATTAACTCATCTATTGTAACTACTTTTACATCTTCTATTGTTTTAAATTCGCCATTTTCAAATATATATTTTCCTGTATAAACTTGATTTCTTTGTGCATCTAATATAGGACAAATAATTTTATCACAAAGGTTCATATTGAATGCTAAAGATTCTAGTGAGTTTACAGCAATTATTGGTAAGTTTCTAACTTGTGCTATAGCTTTTGCTGTAGCCATAGAAATTCTAAGTCCTGTAAATGATCCTGGTCCAATACATATAGCTATTGCATCAATATCTTTTATATTTAAATCACTTTCTTTTACCATCGATTCAATCATAACCATAAGTTTTTGTGAATGTGTTTTTTTAGTATTTACTGTATATTCGCATATTAATTTATCATCTTCTATAATACATACACTTGTTGAATTTGTTGATGTATCTATTCCTAAAATTCTCATTAATTAGTCAGCTCCTTAACTATTTCTTCATACTTTTCTCCTTTTGGAGTTAATATCATTTCTCTGCCACTTTCTTTATAGTTGATTTCTATATATAAATATTCGTCTGGTAGTATATCCTCGATTAAGTTTGCCCATTCAATTATACAAACTCCATCTCCATTTATATACTCATCAAATCCTATATCATACATTTCATCACTGCTTCCAATTCTATAAACATCAAAATGGTATAAAGGGATTTTACCTTCATATTCATTTACTATTGTAAAAGTAGGACTAGTTATATCGTCATCTACTTCTAAAGATTTGGCTAAGCTTTTGGTCATAGTGGTTTTTCCCGCTCCTAAATCTCCAATTAAGCAAACTACACTTTTAGGTGTTAAAAGTTGACCTAGCTTAAATCCTATTTCTCTTGTTTGTTCTTCATTTTCTAAATATATTTTAATCATCTATATCATCTCCATAAATAAGACTTATTTTTTTGAACAACGGACAAAGTCATTGGCGACATAAAGTAGTTCGCAGACGTAGTCGCTCAAGCAAAGCGAATTTTAATAATAATTATTAATGTAACAGATATTATTATATTACAACAAATTACTATTATAAAGCCTTACATTCATAAAGTTTTTATTATATACCATATACTTTACAACTTATGGTAATATTATTTATTAAAAGGGGTGATAGTTTTTGAATTATAAGATTCTAACATACGATGATTTTGATGATATCGTCGATATATCTAGAAATATTTGGGATGGAAATGATTATTTACCTAAAGTTTTTAACAAATGGGTTGATGATAAAGAAGGTTGTTTTATTGGGGTAGTTAAAGATAATAAAGTTGTTGCAGTTGGTAAATATACAATTCTTCCAGATGGACAAGGTTGGCTCGAAGGTTTTCGAGTTCATATAGATTATAGAGGGCAACAGCTTGGTCACGCTATTTCCGATATGTTGTTTAATTTAGCAAGAGAAGATTTGAGAAATAACAAAATAACTAATATAGCAATGTGTACTCATATAGACACCCCCGCTAGTATAAAAATGATGAAAGCCAAAAACTTTTATCTAGCTCAAAGTTGTCTGGTATCTTTTAAAGATTATGATTCTATAAAAAAATCCAACTTGGATTTATATGATTTTGAAGTTGAAAAATGGGATATTTCTTACGAAGATTTTAAAAATCTAGATTACTTTAAATCTTGCAATAATAAACTAACTTACGGATTTACATTTTTAAATATTTGCGAAACTGTTTTTAATGATTTAGTTCAAGGTGACTCTTTATTGATAATCAATGGACATAAATGTATTGTAAAATCTAAAGGTTGTATATCTATTATATGTATAGATAATACTTTTGAAGGAATTAATGATGCTACTAATTATTCATTATTAAAATGTAAGTCAAAAGAAGTTGAAATTTATATAAATAATCCATATGATAATCTTGTACAAAATCTTAAAGAAAATAATTTTAAATCATTATCTAATTTTAAAAATGATTGTGTCTACTATGTTTATGATGAAAAATAAAATTCGCTTCGCTTGAGCGACTACGTCTGCGAACTACTTTATGTCGCCACCGACTTCGTCCGTTGATCATAAAAAAGGAGATATATCAAAATAGGTAGTGAATGATAAATATATAAGTTTTAGCGACATTTTGAAAGCATATTTTAAGCTTTCATGGAGCAAAATTTATATATTTATTCATGAGCAGTCCTATTGCTTGGCATATCTCCCATATTAAATTTATTTTTTTAATATTACTTCCATTTTTTTATAAAGAGGTAATGTAATTAATGACATTAATACTGCTTTTACTAAGTTAAATGGAGCTATCATCCAAACAACAAAACTCTTTAAATCTACTACATTAGGATTTATTACATGTCCCATATCTATTATAACTTCCATAGGCATTATTTTTCCGTAAAAAGGTAGTATCATATAGTAATTAGTTAAACAACCTATTATTACCATAGCTATTGTTCCTAGTAAAAATCCTAAAATTAATCCTTTTATATCTTTTTTATGTCTATATACCATAGATACAATTACTACATACGATCCACCTATTAATAAATTTGCAATTTCTCCTATCCATGCTGTTGTTGATGCTGTAAGTGCTTGAAATAAGTTTTTAATAAGTACTATTGTAAAACCTGCTACTGGGCCTAATGCCATACCTCCAAATATAGCAGGTACATCTGATACATCTAGTTTTAAGAAATCTGGAAATAACCCCGGAATAGGAATTGCTATAAACATCAATATATAAGATATTGCGGATAAAATAGCTACCTTTGTCATTGTATTTGTACTCATAGTTTTTTTCTTAATAAATATGTTATCCATTAAAAATCCTCCTAATTCTAATTTTAGGAAAAATAAAAAGCCCGAAGGAATCTCTTCGAGCTTAGTTTTTTAAGTATACCAAAAAAATAATATCTTGCTTATACATATATACTAATCCTCTCTCATCCAGACTTTACTGTCGGCCTTGGAATCTCACCAAGTCATGCTACAAATGTAGCTCGCGGGCTATACCGCCGGTAGGGAGTTTCACCCTGCCCCGAAGATCTTACGTGCTATTTAATTTTCCTTACAATTATATATTATTAATAAAATTTAAATATGTCAATATTATAGTCGTATTATTTAGTTTTGTTTTCTATATACAACTTTTCCATCAATTATAGTATACAAAACATTGCTTTGAATTTCTAGTGGATTATTATCCCATATGACTATATCTGCATCTTTTCCAACTTCTATAGACCCTACTCTATGATCTATCCCTAATGTTTTTGCTGGATTTATAGTTATAGATTCTATAGCTTTTTCAGTTTCCATTCCATGTTTAGTTGCTATTCCTGCACATATAGGTAAATAATGTAGTGGAACTACAGGATGATCTGTTGTTAATGAAACTTTCATGCCTGCATTTGATAAAATTCCAGCTGTATCAAAAGTTAAATTTCTTAATTCTATTTTTGATCTTTCAGAAAGTGAAGGCCCTACTATAACTGGATATCCCTCTTCTACTAAATCTTCAACTATCAAATGACCTTCTGTACAATGATCTAAACTCAAATTTAAATTAAATTCTTTAGCAATTCTTATAGCTGTAAACATATCATCTGCTCTATGTGCATGTACTTTAAATGGAATTTCTCCATTTAGAACAGGAAGTAAGCTTTCCATTTTCATATCATAATCAGGCTTTTCATTTTCATCATCTTCTTCATGAAGTCTTATATCTTCTAAATACTGCTCGGCTTCTTTTAATGTTTCTCTTAGCATTGCAGCTATTGCCATTCTAGTTTGAGGAGCTTTATCTTCTTGACCATAACAACTTTTTGGATTTTCTCCAAAAGCTATTTTCGATGCTACAGGATTTTTTATAACCATTTTGTCTATTCTTCTACCTACAGTTTTTATAGCTATACATTGTCCGCCCATAACATTAGCACTTCCTGGAGTACTACATGCAGATGTAATTCCTCCATTTCTAGCTTCTTCAAAACTTCTGTCCATTGGATTTATTCCATCTATAGGGTTTAAATGTGGTGTTATTGGATCTGTTTCCTCATTACCATCAGCCCCTTCAAACCCCATCCCATCTTCCCATAGACCTAAATGAGTATGTGCATCTATAAAACCAGGAAAAATTAGATTTGCATTTGCATCTATAACTTCTACATCTAATGGAGCAACTATATCTGCTCCTATTTCTATTATTTTACCATTCTCTATAAGTATGTCACCTTTTATAATTCCATTAGTGACTGTGTTTATAATTCCATTTTTTATAAATAGCATTTATTCCTCCTATACTTCTTTTATATCTTTCATAGTTAAAGAAACTTTTTGTGTTTTTAAATCTACTCCTATTACTTTTACATCTATTACATCTCCTACAGTTACCACTGTCATAGGATCTTTTACAAATTTATTGCTCATTTGAGATTTATGAACTAATCCATCATTTTTTATTCCAATATCAACAAATGCTCCAAAGTCAACAACATTTCTTACAGTTCCTTTTAAAACCATTCCTTCTTTTATATCCTCAATTTTTAATACATCTGTTCTAAGTACTGGTTTTATTCCTTCTTCCCTAGGATCTCTTCCTGGTTTTTTTATTTCAGATAAAATATCCTTTAAAGTCACAACCCCTACTTCTAATTCTTCACTTAATTTATTTATTCCTATTTCATCTATCTTTGAATCTATTTCATCTATCTTTCTATCTTTTAAATCATTTAATGAGTATCCTAATCTTTCTAATAATTTTTTGCAAACATCATAACTTTCAGGATGCACTGATGTGTTATCTAAAGGATTTTTTGAGTTTATTATTCTCATAAATCCTGCACATTGAGTAAATGCTTGAGGTCCTAATCTTTTTACTTTTTTGATTTGACTTCTAGATGTGAAATCTCCATTTTCTTCTCTATAATCTATTATATTTTTTGCTATAGTTTTACTTATTCCCGCTACATGCTCAAGTAATGAGTATGATGCAGTATTTAAATCAACTCCTACAGAGTTTACAGCATCTTCTACAACTCCACTTAAAACTTCTTCTAATCTTTTTTTATTAAGATCATGTTGATATTGACCTACTCCAATACTCTTAGGATCTATTTTTACTAGTTCAGCTAAAGGATCTTGTAATCTCCTACCTATGGATATAGCTCCTCTTATAGAAACATTTATATCTGGATGTTCTTCATTAGCAAGTTCTGATGCAGAATATACAGATGCTCCAGCTTCACTTACTATAGTATATTGAATATCTGCGTTTATTTCCTTTATCATTTCAGATACAAATTGTTCTGACTCTCTTGATGCTGTTCCGTTTCCTATGGAAATTATATCTATATTGTGTTTTTCTATAAGTTCCTTTAAAGTTTTCTTCGCTCCATTTACATCATTTTGAGGCTTAGTTGGATAAACAGTTGTATAATCTAATAATTTACCATTTTTATGAACTATAGCTATTTTACAACCTGTTCTATATGCTGGGTCAAATCCCATGACTACCTTATCCTTCACAGGAGGTTGAAGTAATAAACTCTTAACATTTTGTCCAAATACACTTATTGCTCTTTCATGAGCTAAATCAGTCAAATGATTTCTTATTTCTCTTTCTATTGAAGGAAATATAAGTCTTTTATAAGAATCCTCTATAGCAGAAACTATTTCATCTTTGTTTACTTGATTATTTTTATTAACATACATATCAACTATGTTATTTATTACTTTTTCATTATTGATTTCTAGTTTAACTTTTAAAAATTCTTCTTTCTCTCCTCTGTTTATAGCTAATACTCTATGCGGAGCTATAGTTTTTACAGCCTCACTAAATTCATAGTACATATCATATACAGACTTTTCATCTTTTGAATTTTTACTTACTATAACACCTTCTCTTAAAGATAAATCCCTTATATATTTTCTTAACTTAGCATCTTCTGATATTGACTCAGCTATTATATCTTTAGCTCCTTTTACTGCGTCTTCATAAGAATTTACTTCTTTATCTTTGTCTATGTATTTTCTACATTCCAGTCTTATATCTATCTTATCATTTAATATAGATAATGCTAAAGGCTCTAATCCTTTTTCCTTTGCAATAGTAGCTCTAGTTCTTTTCTTTTGCTTAAACGGCGCATAAATATCTTCTACTTCTTGAAGAGTTTTAGCCTGTTTTATACTTTTAATTAATTCTTCACTTAGTTTCCCTTGTTCCTGTATTATTCTTTGTACATCATCTTTTCTACTTTGTAAATTTCTTAAGTATATTAACTTATCATAAAAAGCTCTAAGAATCACGTCACTCATTTCGCCAGTCATTTCTTTTCTATATCTAGCTATAAACGGTATAGTATTTCCTTCATCTATAAGTTTTATAGTATTTTCAACTTGAGAATCTCTTAATTTAAATTCTTCTTTTAAAATTTTATTTATATCCACTTAAATCCCTCCTAAAAAGGGGCGTGTCTCAAAACTTGAAACACACCCTTATGCTCTATACATTATTTACTTTATTCATTTTTAAATATTCATTTATAAATAAATCTATATTCCCGTCCATAACACTATCAACATTGCCTATTTCAGCATTAGTTCTGTGATCTTTTACTAATTTATATGGTTGGAATACATAAGATCTTATTTGGCTCCCCCAAGTTATTTGTGAATATTTACCTTGTAAATCTTCTATCGTTTCTTTTTGTTCTAATTCTTTTAACTCTATAAGTTTCGCCATTAACATTCTCATAGCAGTATCTTTGTTACTATGTTGAGACCTTTGATTTTGGCATTGAACAACTACACCTGTTGGTATATGAGTTATCCTTACTGCAGAATCCGTAGTATTTATATGCTGACCACCAGCTCCAGAGGCTCTATATGTATCTATTTTTAAATCAGAAGGATTTATATCAATTTCTATATTTTCATCTAATTCAGGTATTACATCAATTGATGCAAATGATGTATGTCTTTTTCCTGATGGATCAAAAGGAGATATCCTTACCATTCTATGTACACCTTTTTCACTTTTTAAATATCCATATGCATTTAATCCTTCAATTTGTATAGTTGCACTTTTTATACCAGCTTCTGTATCATTTTGTAAATCTAGAGTTTTAACTTTAAAGTCTTTTGAATTAGACCATCTATCGTACATTCTGAGTAGCATTTCAGCCCAATCTTGAGCATCTAATCCACCCGTTCCTGCATTTATAGATAATATTGCATTATTTTTATCATATTCTCCACTTAATAAAGTTTTTATTTTTACCTTATCAATTTCTTCTTCAAGAGAATTTATGTTAATTTCAACTTCTTTCTCTAATGAGGAATCCCCTTCTTCTTGAGCTAACTCCAAAAGCACTTCTATATCTTCTATAGATGAATGTAGATGATTATATTCATCTACAGTATCTTTAAAGTTTTTGTTTTCTTGAAGCACTTGTTGTGCTTTTTCATTATCATTCCAGAATTCTTGTTCGCTCATTATTTTTTCATTTCTAATAATTTTTTCATTTAAGCCTCCTATGTCAAAGAGAAGCCCTCAATTCTTTTATATTTTTAGACATCTCTTCTATTTTATGTCTATATTCCTGTATATTAAGCATGTGCAACCTCCAAACTACTTTCCGCAACACTTTTTGTATTTTTTACCACTTCCGCAAGGACATTCCTCATTTCTTCCTGTTTCTTCATCTTTCTTAACAGGCTTATTTCCTTGTCCCTCATCTACATTTGAAGATATTTTTTCTACATCTACTACTGGTTTTCTTTGTATAGGTTCTTCTATTGTGAAGTTATATAAATATCTTACAGTATCTTCTTGTATAGATTTTGTCATATTATCAAACATGTCAAAGCCTTCTAACTTATAAGCTACAACTGGATCTTGTTGACCTATAGCTCTAAGCCCTATACCTTGACGTAATTGGTCCATTGCATCTATATGGTCTATCCAATAAGAATCAACAGCTTGTAAAAGTATAACCCTTTCTATTTCTCTCATTCTTTCTGATTCAACAAGTTCTTCTTTTTCTTCGTATATGTTTTTAGCTATCTCATATACTTCATCTATAAGATCTTCTTTTTTCATATTTTCAAGATTTTCAATTTCTAAGCTACCTTTTGGCATGAAATTATAATATAAATAATCTTTATATGCATTTAAATCAAACCCTTGATCTGTAAGATATATATCGTATCCACCTGAAATTATAGATAATATCATCGTTTGAATTTGTTTTTCTAAGTTTTCGCCTTCTAATACACGACCTCTTTGCTCGTATATTATCTCTCTTTGTTTATTCATAACATCATCATATTGAAGAACGTGCTTTCTTATACCAAAGTTTCTTCCTTCAACTTTCTTTTGAGCATTTTCTATTGATTTAGTTAACATTTTAGCTTCTATAGGCGTTTCGTCATCTAATCCAATTTTTTCAACCATACCTGAAATTCTATCACTTCCAAATAATCTCATAAGCTCATCTTCTAAACTTATATAAAATCTTGAACCACCTGGGTCTCCTTGACGACCAGCACGTCCACGTAACTGATTATCAATTCTTCGTGATTCATGTCTTTCTGTACCTATTATAGCTAAGCCGCCAGCTTCTCTAACTTTATTTTGCTCTTCTTCTGTTTGTACCTTATATTTTTTAAGTATCTTATCAAAATCAGCTTTAGCTTTCACTATTTCATCAGTTAATTCTATACCTAAACTTTCTATATCTACATCAACTTTATTTATTATATCCTCAGAATATCCTATTTTCTTCATTTCTTTCTTAGTTAAAAATACTGGGTTACCTCCTAAAACTATGTCGGTACCACGACCAGCCATGTTAGTAGCTATAGTTACTGCACCTAATCTACCTGCTTGTGCTACTATTTCTGCCTCTTTATGGTGGTTTTTAGCATTTAAAACTTCATGTTTAACGCCTTTTCTCTTTAAAAGCATAGATAAAACTTCAGACTTTTCTATAGAAACCGTACCAACAAGTACTGGTTGATTTTTCTTATGTCTTTCTATTATATCTTCAGCAACTGCATTGAATTTTCCTAATTCGCTTTTATATACAACATCTGCTAAGTCTTCTCTTAATATAGGCTTGTTGGTTGGAATTTGGACAACATCCATTTTGTATATAGCCTTAAATTCTTCTTCCTCTGTTTTGGCTGTACCTGTCATACCTGATAACTTGTTATACATTCTAAAGTAATTTTGGAATGTTATAGTTGCTAGAGTTTTAGATTCTCTTTGTATTCTTAAACCTTCTTTAGCTTCAATTGCTTGATGTAATCCTTCAGAGTATCTTCTACCAAACATAAGTCTTCCTGTAAACTCATCAACAATAACTATCTCACCGTCTCTTACAACATAATCTACATCTAGTTTCATTATCTTATGAGCTTTTAATGCTTGATTTATGTGATGGTATAACTCTATATGAGCTATATCTGTTATATTATCCACATTAAAATAAACTTCTGCTTTTTGTATACCACTTTCAGTTAAAGAAACAGATTTTTGTTTTTCATCTATCTCATAGTTATCTTCTTTTAAAGTATGTGCAAATGTATTTGCATCTGCATATAAATGTGTCGATTTATCTCCAGGCCCTGATATTATAAGAGGTGTTCTAGCCTCATCTACTAATATAGAGTCAACCTCATCGACAATTGCATAGTTTAATTCTCTTTGAACTTTTTGTTCTTTATGTATAACCATGTTATCTTTTAGATAATCAAAACCATACTCATTATTTGTACCATATGTTATATCACATTCATATTGAGCTTTTCTTTCTTGGGGGTTTTGACCGTGAACTATAACCCCAACTGTCATTCCTAAAAACTCATATACTTTTCCCATTTCCTCTTTATCACGTTTTGCTAAGTAATCATTTACTGTTACAACATGTACACCTTTACCTGTTAACGCGTTTAAATAAACCGGAGCTGTTGCAACTAAAGTTTTACCTTCTCCAGTTTTCATCTCAGCTATTCTTCCTTGGTGAAGTACTATCCCACCTATAAGCTGAACTCTATATTGCCTCATCCCAAGAACTCTTTTTGAAGCTTCTCTTACAACTGCAAATGCTTCTGTTAATATATCATCTACAGTTTCCCCCTTATCAAGCCTTTCTTTAAAAATATTAGTCATATTTTTTAATTCACTATCTGACATGCCTTGAAATTTTGATTCTACAGCATCTATTTCATCAACTATTTTGCTGAACTTTTTCATTTCTCTTTTATCAGCTATATTAAATATATTATCTAAGAAACCCATATACTTATCTCTCCTCGTCCATTAATGTTATAATATACATTCTACCATAAAATCTTTGTATTTTATATTTAAAAAGCTATCGATTGTCATTTTTATCGATAGCTTTAATAACTAAATTTAAATTCTACTCTTTTTCTATCATCCCATAACCGCCATTTTTTCTTTTATATACTATTGATATATCATCAGTTTGTGTGTTTGTAAAAATAAAAAAATCATGTCCTAATAAATCCATTTGTAAAACTGCTTCTTCAGGACTCATTGGTTTCATATTAAATTTCTTAACTCTTTCTATTGAAATATTTATAGAATTTTCATTTTCATCACTTAACTCTTCTTCTGATAAATCTTCTATATGGCTAAATCTTATACTTTCATTTGACTGATGTCTATCTTGTACTCTTTTTTTATATTTTCGCAATTGGGTATTAACCTTATCATATACTACATCTATGGCAGCGTATAAACTTTCTTCTGTATCTTCTGCTCTTATTATAGGCCCGCTTATAGGTATTATCGTTACTTCCACTTTTTGTCTTGCTTTTTTAGCGCTTACAGTAACTTTTACTTCTGTTTCTGGGTGAAGGTAATAGTCTAATCTCTCTAATTTTTCTTCTACTGCATCTTTTATAGCATCTGTTAATTCTATTTGTTTCCCAGATATTTTTATATTCATAAGAACATCTCCCTTCAGATATATATAAGAACAATAACTTATACTTATATATATTTCTATTTTAAAATTCAATTTCCTTTATTTTTATTCTTAGCGTCTTATAAGCATAATATGTACGGAAAATAAATTTATTTTTGTACATTAATTGCAAACTTTAAGCAATATGTGGATTGATTTACAATTGTTATTTGTGGATAATGTGGATAAAATTGTTAATAACTACGTATTTATTTATTTTTACACATTCTTTGGTTGATTTCTATCCACAGAACTAATGTTTATTTGTTATTAATTTGTTTATTGTTGTCATATTTCCAAATAAATTATAAAAAAATTGTATTTAAGCAAAAATTCACTTCTCTCATGTCGCCAACGTCCACTATGCAAACTCGGATCTCGTTACTCAAACGACTTCGTCCGTTGCAAAAAAAAAGCACCTATAAAGGTACTTTCGTAATATTTTAGCTGACCTGGTCTTTGCCCCCACACTCGCCTGCTGGAGATTTCGCTTGGGTTCGCCGCACTACTGACTCTCTCGACTTTTTGTCGGCAGGTCTTACTTCTAAGCTGCACCATGATCATTAATTCAATTTTTAGAATTAACTTACGTGGGTCCTTTTGCCTGCAACTGGCATGAACTTTCAACCACAGACCTAACATACTACTAATCTATTTTAATATCCTTAAGCTTATATGTCAATAACAATTTATTCTAGTTAAAAATGTACAAACATAAATTTTTTTTACTCCATTAAACTTCAATGTTTTTGATATTTCATTTACAGTACTTCCAGTAGTAAATATATCATCTATAATCAATACATTTTTGTTTTTGCATAAATTTATACTATTATAAAAACCAAATGCATTTTTTAACTCTTTTGATCTTTCCTCATTTCTTAGTTTAAATAACCTTGTAGTGTTTTTTCGTCTATATATACATTCTAACACTTCAATATCCTCAATTTTCCCAAGATACTTAGCAATAAGCTTAGATTGATTAAACCCTCTTTTTCTCTCCCTTTTTTTGTATAATGGTACGTAAAGTATATAATCATAATGTATATCTTGTGTATCTAATTTTTCTTTCATTATAAAAGCTATATTTTTTGCAATAAAGGTTTTATCATTATATTTAAATCCAAAAACTATTTTTTTACTAGTATCATCATATTCTATGCAGCCTATAGCTTTTTCAAAATAATATGTTTTATTCATACATGCACTGCATCCATTTAATAATTCTTCGGGATTTAGTTTTTCTATGCTTTCATTCAGTATTGTCTTTCCGCATTTTATACATCCATCCTCTATAAACCTTAGTTCATTAAAACAATCTTTGCACAATGAATATGTATTAGACTTACTAATAGATCTATTACATATAATACATTTAATATTTTCAGGATATATTATATCTAAAATTCCATAAAAAATTGACTTAATTTTTTACCAACAACCCTTCTTTTTTTAATCTATTAAGTTTTATGCATAAATTAGAATATCTATCATTTGTTCTATTATTTTTTATCATAAAGTCTAAATATTTTACATCTCCAACTAAAACAACTAATTTTTTAGCTCTAGTTACAGCGGTATAAATTAAATTTCTATTTAATAACATGGGCGGTGCCCACGTAACCGGAATTACAATAACGGGAAACTCACTTCCTTGGCTTTTATGTATTGTTGTGCAAAAACTATGATCTAGCTCATCTAACTCAGAATATTCATAAGATACTATTTTTGTTTTATCAAATAAAACATATATAGTTTTATTTTCTTTGTCTATATGATAAATATAGCCTATATCACCATTATATATGCCTTCTCCACGTTCACTCTTATCTTCATTTTCCCATTTTTTAGTATAATTATTTTTTATTTGCATAACTTTATCGCCAACTCTAAAAATTCTCTTTTGTAAAGTTTCTTCTACCTTAAACTTTTCTTCTTTATTTAGATACTTTTGAAGTTCTATATTTAAATTTGTAACTCCCAAATCTCCTTTTCTCATAGGAGCCAACACTTGTATATCCTGTAACTTATCTACATTATAAAATTTAGGGAGTCTTTGGCTTACCAAACCGACTATTTCATCTAAAATTTCTTCATTCCTATGTTTTTTTATAAAGAAAAAATCTTTACCTTTAACATTTAGGTTAAGTGGCAATCCTTGATTTATTCTATGAGCATTTACGACTATCATACTTTCTTGAGCCTGCCTAAAAATTTCATTTAGTCTTACAACATTTATAACCTCAGAGTATATTATGTCTTTTAAAACGTTTCCAGCTCCTACAGATGGTAACTGATCACTATCACCTACTAAAATTAACCTTGTTCCTAACTTTATAGCTTTTAATAAACTATACATTAAAACAATATCTACCATTGAAACCTCATCAACTATAACAACATCTGCTTTTATAGGATCATCCTCATCTTTTAAAAATACTAGTTCTTCTGAATCCGTAGCATATCCCATCTCTAAAAGCCTGTGTATTGTCTTTGCCTCTTTATTCGATGTTTCACTCATTCTTTTAGCTGCTCTTCCTGTAGGGGCTGCTAAAAGGACTTCTTGCTCATTATTTTCAAATACTTTTATTATAGTATTTATAGTTGTTGTTTTTCCTGTCCCTGGACCTCCAGTAATAACTACCAATCCACTATCAACAACTTCTTTAACAGCTAATATTTGATTCTGAGCTAATTTTATATCCGTTTCTTTTTCTACCTTTTGTATTTCTTCTTCTATATCTATATTTAGTTCTTTAAATTTAGATATAGATAATTTTATGATTTGCTTGCAAACTCCATTTTCAGATAAATAATATGGTATTAAATATATATGATCCTCTGTACCTAAGTTTCTTTCAATATGAATTTTTTGATCGTATGCCAAACTTAAAATTCCATCTGAAATATATTCATCCTCTACTCCTAAAATTTTACTAGATTCATCTATTAAAATACTTTTAGGTAGATATGTATGTCCACTTCCTAATGATTGGTTCAATGAATATAAAATTCCTTGCATAATTCTATCTTTTGAATATTTATCTATTCCTAAATTAGATGCTATTTTATCAGCTACTTTAAATCCAACTCCTCTTATATCTTCTGCTAATTTATATGGATTTTTACTTATAATATCTATTGCTTTATTTTTATATTTTTTATATATCTTTAGACAAAAGTTAGGTGTTATTCCATAAGGCGATAGATGCATTATTATATTTCTCAGTTCTCTATTTTCTTCATAACTTTTATATATCTGTTCAATTTTTTTGCTCCCTATCCCATCAACCTCAGAAAGCCTATGTGGAGTGTTCTGAATTACATCTAGTGTATCGACTCCAAATTTTTCTATTATCCTCTTTGCCATTTTATCTCCAATTCCCTTTATTATTCCAGAGGATAAGTACACATATATACCTTCTATAGAGGATGGAGTAACTGGCATAAATGAGTTAACTTCAAATTGAGTTCCATAAGTTTTGTGATTTATCCATTTCCCTTCAACTTCTATACTCTCTCCTACAGTTAACGTAGGCATACAGCCAACTATAACTATATCGCTGTTCTCATTTGACAAATGTGCAATAACATATCCGTTATCTTCATTTTTAAATATAATGTCACTTACCATTCCTTCTATCTTTTCCATAAATAATCTCCTATAAAAATTCTACTCTCTTGGACAACTACGCCTGCGATTCACTTTGAGCGACTACTGTCTGCGATTCACTTTATGTCTCAAACAATCCCAAGAAACAGATGAGTTTCTCAAAAACTTATCCGCTACAATATCAACTCAATATGTATAGCTAGATTTCATAATTTATTCTCAGTTTTTTTATTTGGCGTAATTTCCTTAAGTGTAAAAAATGCTATCTTTATCGTTTACATAATTTATTATTATTATACATCTAAATTCATATAAAAAAAATAGAGGACTGCAAAATACAGTCCTCTTATATTCAATATATAATATTTATTTTAACAATGCTTGTTCTTTTAAAGATTCAGCTTTATCAGTTCTTTCCCATGGTAAATCTAAATCAGTTCTACCAAAATGTCCATAAGCTGCAACATTTTTATACATCGGTTTTCTTAAATCTAAGTCTCTTATTATTGCTCCTGGTCTTAAGTCAAAGTTTTTGTTAACTAAATCAACAAGTATTTCTTCACTAACTTTTCCAGTTCCAAATGTATCTATAAATACAGATAATGGTCTAGCAACACCTATAGCATAAGCTAATTCTATTTCACATTTTTCTGCAAGTCCTGCAGCTACTATATTTTTAGCAACATATCTTGCAGCGTATGCAGCAGATCTATCAACTTTTGTAGGATCTTTTCCTGAGAAAGCTCCTCCTCCATGTCTTGAATATCCACCGTAAGTATCTATTATTATCTTTCTTCCAGTAAGACCTGTATCTCCTTGAGGCCCACCTATAACAAATCTTCCTGTTGGATTTATATATATCTTAGTTTCTTCATCTAAAAGAGCTTCTGGTATAACAACCTTTATAACTTTTTCTATTAAATCTCTTCTTATAGTTTCATTATCTACATCTTCACTATGTTGAGTAGATATTAAAACTGTATGAACTCTGACTGCTTTATTTCCGTCATATTCAACAGTAACTTGAGTTTTTCCATCTGGTCTTAAATATTCTAATTCTCCACTTTTTCTAACTTCTGTTAATCTTTTTGATAACTTATGAGCAAGAGATATTGGAAGAGGCATTAGTTCTTCTGTTTCATTACATGCAAAACCAAACATTATCCCTTGATCTCCAGCTCCTATTTTTTCTATTTCATCTTCAGTTAATTCTCCACTTCTATTTTCTAAAGCTTCATCAACCCCCATAGCTATATCCCCTGATTGCTCATCTATAGAAGTTATAACTGAACAAGTATCTCCATCAAATCCAAATTTAGCTCTAGTGTACCCTATTTCTTTTATTGTTTCTCTAACTAATTTAGGGATATCAACATAAGTGTTTGTACTTATTTCTCCCGCAACTAATACTAACCCTGTTGTAACTGTTGTTTCACACGCAACTCTAGCTTGTGGGTCTTTTGATAAAAGTGCATCTAGTATTGCATCCGATATCTGGTCACATATTTTATCTGGATGCCCTTCTGTAACTGATTCTGAAGTAAATAAATGTTTTGCCATTAAAATTCTCCTCCTATTGTCTTTTAATCTTAGATTAAAATTCTTTTTATTACCTTAAGCCCACATTTAGGAATAGTCTTTCTTGATATTAAAAAAACCTCTTCTTTAAAAGAAGAGGTTAATTATATTCGTCAATAATTAACTAACCTCATCTCTCAAGATATAAAAATCTTGTAGGAATTAGCACCTTTTCCATTCGGAATGGTTGCTGGGTTTCACAGGGCCTGTCCCTCCACCTCTCTTAATAAGGTAATTAAGAAATTTTATTAATTTATATTACATGATTAATTATACTATCATTAATCATTCTTAGCAATATATTTCTTTAAATTTTAAATGTTATTTTTTACTTTAGATTTTCATATATTTATTCTAAGGGGGGATGTTCCTATGTATTTAGCTAAAGTAAACTATAAAAAAGATAATGTTGTTCAAATCCTTAGTGATACATTAAAAAATATAATTGATGAGAATACGGTTATAGTTTGTATAGGAACAGATAGAGCTATAGGCGATTCTTTAGGCCCTTTAGTTGGAACGATGTTAAAAAACAGCAATTATAAATACCCTGTTTATGGTACTTTAGATAAACCTATTCATGCTTTAAATATATATGAATCCCTACAGTCTATAAAGAAAAAACATGCTCATGGTAATTTTTTAGCTATAGACGCTTGCTTAGGATCTAAAAGTAATATAGGAAATTTACAAGTAAGAAAAGGCCCTATCCTTCCCGGAAAGGGAGTGGGTAAGAAACTTCCTGAAATTGGGAATTATTCTATCGTTGGTATTGTTGATAAAGTAGATGAAAATAATAAATTTTCATTTAACAGTATACGTCTAAGCTTTATTTTAGACATGGCTGAAATAATAGCATTATCTTTAATACTTTCAACCTGATTTCAATATATCCCCTGTACTTTTAAAAATAAAGAAGCTGTCAAAGACAGCTTCTTTATTTTTGAACTAATGCAAACATTAATTCCCCTCTACAAACTAATTCTCCATCAACATATGCACTAGCATTAGCTTTTCCTATGTTTCTTCTTAAAGAAAGCATTTCAACTTCCATTCTTAGTGTATCTCCCGGTCTAACTTCTTTTTTAAATCTAACTTTATCTATTCCTGCAAATACGCCTAACTTACCTTTGTTTTCGTCTATAGACATCATAGCTACCGCTCCAACTTGAGCTAAAGCCTCTATAATTAAAACTCCTGGCATTAGAGGATACTCTGGAAAATGTCCTTGGAAAAATGGTTCATTTACACTTACATTTTTTATTCCTACAGCTCTTTTACCTTCTTCTAATTCAATCACTTTATCTACTAGTAAAAATGGGTACCTATGTGGTATTAATTCTTTTATTTGATCTATGTTTAACATATTATTTTTCTCCTTTTGTTATAGTTTTTCTTTTAAATAATCCTGTTCCACCTGTTTCTAATACATCTAATGCGGATAATGACTCTCCCGTTCCCTTGGCAACACAAGATAAAGGATCATCAGCTATCTTAACTTCTATACCTGTTTCCTCTTTTATCTTCTTGTCTAGTCCATATAATAAAGATCCTCCACCTGTCATTACTATTCCGCTTTCACTTATATCTGCAGCTAATTCTGGAGGCGTTTTTTCAAGTACTTCATGTATACTAGAAACTATTTGGCTAACTCCTTCTTCTAAAGCTTCTAACATTTCTTTTGAATCTATATTTATTTTTTGCGGAAGTCCTGTTATTAAATTTCTTCCTTTTACATCCATACTAACTTCTTCTTCTCTAGGATATGCAGTTCCAATATTAACCTTTACTTGTTCCGCTGTTCTATCCCCTATAAGCAAATTATGTTTTTTTCTCATATAATTCACTATGTATTCGTCAAATTTGTCTCCACCCATTCTTATAGATTCACTTATCACAGCTCCTCCTAAAGATATTACGGCTATGTCAGCTGTTCCTCCTCCAATGTCAACAACCATATTACCATCCGGTCTAGATATATCAATCCCAGCTCCAATAGCTGCTGCTATAGGCTCTTCTATTATATAAACATCTCTAGCCCCAGCTTGTCTAGTAGCTTCCTCTACAGCCCTTTTTTCTACTTCAGTAACCCCAGTTGGAACGCATACCATTATTCTTGGCATAAAAAATCTTGCAAATCCCTTCTTATCAACAACCTTATCAACATAGTAAGTTATCATCTTTTCAGTAATATTGTAATTATGTATTACTCCATCCTTTAAAGGTCTTATCGCAACTATATTTCCAGGTGTTCTCCCTATCATTTTTCTTGCTTCATCTCCTACTGCTAAAACAGTCTGAGATTTTTTATCTATTGCTACAACAGAAGGCTCTTTTATAGCAATCCCCTTTCCGTTGACATATACAAGAACATTTGCAGTACCTAAATCTATGCCAATATCAGCTCCTTTAGTCATTAATTTCAACTCCTTTTTAATTTATATAAACTCTTCGTTAATTTTAACACTCTACATACAAAATATACAAAAATTAGTTTTTAGTCAAGAAAAAAATGTAGGTATTTTAACCTACATTTTTATTACACTTAATTTCATATTTTTGTTTTGTTGCCATTCCTCCCCTTATATGCCTTTCTGATTTATTTTTTTCCAAAACCATTTTAACCTCTTTTGCAAGAGATGGGTTAATTTCTTCTAATCGTTCAGTTACATCTTTGTGTATAGTACTTTTACTTACACCAAATGTTTTAGCGGTTTGTCTAACTGTTGTTTTCTTTTCTAATATATACTTTGCTACAACTATAGCTCTTTCTTCTATATGCGATCTCAAAGCTTCCCCCCCTTAAATCCTACCTTAGTGATATATATGTAATTAAACAAAAAAATATAACAAGCTTAATCAAATTTGATTAAGCTTGTTATATTTTTTAATCTTTAGGAAATTATATTCATAATTTCCAACTTATAAGTTTGAACAACGGATCTGTTTCTTAAGGTCGTTGCAGACATAATCGCTCAAGCATAGCGAATTTTTTATTTAACTAATGTCATAGGATCTATAGCTTTACCATCTTTTGTAGCAGTTACATGTACATGTGATCCATCTAAACTTTCTACACTAGTAGTATTTCCTACTTTTCCTATTACATCTCCATCTTTAACTTCTTGCCCTCTTTTAACAGAAATTTTATCGTCTAAGTTTGAATAAATAACAGCTATTTTATCTCTTGATTCTACTTTTACAGATACTCCATGTTGATCATCTTTAAATACATCTGTTACTTTACCATTAATAACTGTTTTTACTTTACTTCCTTTTTTAGCTTGTACATCTAATCCTTTATGTATTTCCCATACGTCTAATGTACTTGAATAACTAGGCTCTTTTTCTGAGTACTCTCTAGTCACTTTTTCTCCTAAGTAATTTATTTTACTTTCTTCTTTCTTAACAACTTCATTTTCTTTTACCTTA
This sequence comes from Paraclostridium ghonii, assembly GCF_023653455.1. Lineage (GTDB taxonomy): Bacteria > Bacillota > Clostridia > Peptostreptococcales > Peptostreptococcaceae > Paraclostridium > Paraclostridium ghonii. The sequence continues at coordinate 16,341 of NZ_JAKEDR010000004.1, read as the reverse complement.
TCTAAGTTTTCTTTTGAATTTGTAGCTGTTGGTACAGTTTTATCATCTTTTTCTATTAGGTGAATTTCTCCTTCATCACCTTTTGCCACTTTATTTTGATTATCTAAAAACCCATTTTTTGATGCTAAATTATCCACACTATTTTTAGTAAACCATATACCTCCAATTGCTACTAAACAAACACACACAAATAAGGCTAAGTAAAAACCATCTTTCTCTAATAGTTTTTTCTTTTTCATGACGCACCTCCAAATATATTCATACATTTGTATTTTGTACCTTATTTGTTATTTTTATACAATTTTTATTTTTTTATATTTAAATTTTTTATAAATAATGAAATTTATAGATAATAATTTTTAAAAGCTTAATTTTTATGAATTATAACCCCTGAGGATTTAAAAAAACTCTAAACTAACTTGAAAATCAAGTTAGTTTAGAGTTTTAATATGTATCTTTAATATCAACATTTGAATAGTAATGTTCTAAAATTTCATAGTATTTATACCCATCATTGGCCATTCCTTCTGCTCCCCATTGACTCATCCCTACACCATGTCCATATCCTTTTACAATAATATCTACATAATCTTTATTAAATTTTAAATCAAAATTAGCAGAATTTAAATTAAATAGGCTTCTTATATCACGACCTGTTAATTCTGTATTTGCAACTTTTATTTTTTCAACAGAGCCACCGTTACTTCTTTTTTCTATGCTGATTTGTTTAGATAATTTACCATCAGAGATTTGTATTTTAGGAAAACCTTTTTTTATGATATTGATAAAATCAGAGTTGTTTATTTTCACATTAGATGCGTACTTTGGAGCATTTTTATCATATGGACTATCTACAGATCTCAAGTAAGGGTATTTAGTGCTAAATACTTCTTCACTATTTTCTGTATTACCTGAAGATGTAGAAAAATATAATGGTAGTATCGGTTTATCATTATATACTATAATTTGACCTTTAGTTTCTTTTACAGCTTGTTCTATTTTTGCGTAAAATTTATCCATCCAATCCTGTCCATTTTTACTTAATAACTCTTCTTTACTTTTATACTCCTGGCAGTGTTTAAAATCCGTACATACCACTGCATTGTTATGTTTACCACTATTTTCATTATATACAGTAAATGTCCTTGCAGCCACAGCTTGGGCTTTTAAGGCTTCTTTATTGAACTGTGCAGACATTTCACCTGCTAAAACTCCACATAAATAATCTTCTATATCTAAAGTTTCTACGATTCCTTTTTTATGATTATAAACTTTTATTTTAGGAGACTCTTTATCTATAGTTTCATAACTTTTAACATTTTTCTTTTTTTCAAGTTTTAGCTTTGTTTCAATTTTCAATTTATTTTGAATATGTGGTAATATATCTGTTTTTGAATGCGAATTATACGCAAATAAAGATATACAAACTGGTATAGCTGCAGTAATCAATACTGTACTAGCTAAAACTAACACTGGGTTTTTCATAAAATATTCCTCCTTAGATAAATACTTCTAATCCATAAATTTTATGAAAAACCCGTGTTAATTATGACTAATTATTAGTCTTCAATTATTTCTATATTTCCACCTAATGCTTGTATCTTTTTATCTATATCTACATATCCTCTTTGTATATGATATATATCTCCTATTTCAGTTACTCCTTCAGCTATAAGTCCGCATAATATTAAAGCAGCTCCCGCTCTTAAATCTGTTGCTTTTACTGTTGATCCATGTAGCTGGTCTACTCCTGAAACTATAGCACTTCTACCTTCTATTTTTATATTAGCGCCCATTCTATTAAATTCTGCTACGTGCATAAATCTATTTTCAAATACAGTTTCTATAACTACTCCTGTTCCATTTGCTACTGTAGCCATAGCCATAAATTGCGCTTGAACATCTGTTGGGAACCCTGGGTGTGGTAATGTTTTTATATCTATTGGTTTTAATACCTCAGGTCCTTTAACCCTTACAGAATTGTCCATATCTATTACTTCACATCCAGCTTCTTTTAACTTAGCTACAACTGGCTTTAAATGTTCCATCATTACATTTTCTATAGTTATATCTCCTTTTGTCATAGCCGCTGCAACCATGTATGTAGCTGCTTCTATTCTATCTGGTATAACTGTATGTTCAGCACCCTTAAGTGACTGAACTCCTTTTATTCTTATTGTATTAGTTCCTGCCCCTTTAACATTAGCTCCCATTTCATTTAAGAAGTTTGCTAAATCAACGATTTCTGGCTCTTCTGCAGCGTTTTCTATTATAGTCGTACCTTCTGCTAAAGCAGCAGCCATCATTATATTTTCTGTAGCCCCAACTGATGGGAAATCTAAATATAATTTACTTCCTACTAATTTTTCTGTATTAGCTTCAACAAATCCATGATCTATTATTACATTAGCACCTAATGCTTTAAATCCTTTAAGATGTAAATCTATAGGTCTAGTCCCTATTGCACATCCTCCCGGCATAGATATCTTTGTATGATTAAATCTTGCAAGTAATGGTCCCATTACTAAAAATGATGCCCTCATCTTTCTTACAAGTTCATATGGAGCCTCGCATGTTTTTATTTTACTTGCATCTACTGTTAATGTACAATCTTTGTACTCAACTTCTGCACCTAAATGTCTTAATAAGTCAGATATTACATGAACATCTTTTAAATTAGGAACTCCTCTTAAAACTGATTTCCCTTCACCTAATAAAGTTGCTGCTATTATTGGTAATACTGCATTTTTTGCTCCATCTATTTTAACACTTCCCATAAGTGGATTACTCTTCTTAACTAAAATTTTTGCCATTTTACTTTTCTCCTCACACTAATAATCTAATTTTATTATAGGTGTAGCTATGTAAACCATTGTCTTTTCTTCATTTTCGCTATACCTAATTCCTATATTTAAATTTACCTTATTTCCCAAATATTCAAGGTAATCAGTTTTTATTAATTTACTAAAAGCTGTTACCGATATAAAATTTTCATCTTCAACCCTATCTATTTCTTTAGCATTCATATTATATAATATTTTTTTCAAAATATCATCATATTTATTCAGTTGTAACTTTTTTTTATATTCTCCAGCTATGCATGTATAAATATCGACTTTTTTACAATATAAATTCAAAGTATTTTCTACAACCGTATAAATATCCACTATATCTTTATATACTTTATTTTCTAATATGTCAACTATAATATACGACTCATTTTTCCCTTTATTAGCGACAATGATAGATATATTTCTATTTTTCTCATCTATTTGCGCATATACCTGACTTTGAGTATCTTTTTTACTTTCTATCCATTTTAAATTTGATTCTTCAAGTCCTAAGTTTGAAATTATTTCCATGCAAATATTTTTCATTTCTTCTTTGTCCAAAGATTTATCTAAAGATGCATTTGCTTTCATATTATAAAATTTAAAATCACTATTTATATTTTCAAAAGTATTTACCATTTGTTTATAACCATTAATTTTTATTTCAGTTCTTGATTCTGCATAACAAACAACTATTCCTAATAAAAATATAGAGACTACACTTATAATCAACAACATTTTTTTCATAGTATTTCCTCCCCAAATTTCCGATTAATTTATACTATAAAGTATTAACAAAAAATGGTTGATTATACTATTCATAATTTCAAAAAATATTTTAGTTGCTCAAAATCTTTTTTACTACCAAAACATAGTATATTGATATAATTAAGTTTTATAGGTTATACATAATTTTTAGTAAGTGTAATTCCTTAACCGTAAAAAAGCTATACTTAATATTTTAAGTGTAGCGATTGCATTAATAAATACATATAATCAATATTTTCCCCATATAGCGTATATTTCTTAGGTTATCAATTATTTTAACAATATATGTTTAAATATGTATTAGAATCTAAATTAACGCTTTTTAGCCTATATAACAAACTTACTTTACCGTTATACCTATCTATTAAAATATAAATCTTAAATTTCTATATTTTAATAGGGTTTTAATTATATAGTTTTTAATTTTCCATCATATCATTTTTATATAATTAATTTAAAAAGGTGATTCTCAATATAAAATTGAGATATCACCTCTAATTACATATTATTCAACTGTAACTGATTTAGCTAAGTTTCTTGGTTTGTCTACATCGCAACCTCTTTCAACTGCAACATAATAAGATAATAATTGAAGTGGTAAAACTGTTAATATACTTGATAATACATCTTCAACATTTGGTATATATATAACCTCATCAGCAGCCTTTTCAACTTCTTTATTTTTCTCTTGAGCTACAGCTATTACGTAAGCACCTCTTGCTCTAACCTCTTCCATATTTGAAACCATTTTTTCAAATAACTCTCCTTGAGATGCTATAGCTACTACAGGAGTTCCTTTTTCTATTAAAGCTATAGTTCCATGTTTTAATTCACCTGCAGCAAATGCTTCTGCATGTATATATGATATTTCTTTTATTTTTAATGCACCTTCCATAGCTATATTGTAATCTAAACCTCTACCTAAATAGAATGCACTGTGTTTCTCTTTTAAAGTCTTAGCTATTTCTTTTATATGGTCTTCTTGTTTTAAAGCTTCTTCAACTTTTAAAGGCATTTCTTTTAGATTATCTATCATTTGATTATAGTATTCTCTAGTTATAGTACCTTTCTTTATAGCAAAGTTTAAAGCTATCATGTAGAATGATACTAGCTGAGTTGTGTATGCTTTTGTTGAAGCAACTGATATTTCAGGTCCTGCCCAAGTATAGAATACGTCATCTGATTCTCTTGCTATTGAAGATCCAACAACATTAGTTACTGATAATATTCTAGCTCCTCTTTCTTTAGCGTATCTTAAAGATGCTAAAGTATCTGCTGTTTCTCCTGATTGACTTACTAATATTAATAAAGTTTTATCATCTATAAATGGATCTCTATATCTAAATTCTGATGCTATATCAGTTATAACTGGTATTTTAGCAAATTTTTCTATAGCAAACTTACCTATAAGCCCTGCATGATAAGCAGTTCCACACGCTACTATATAAACTCTATTTATATTGTCTAAATCTTCTTTAGACATTTTTATATCATCTAAGTGGATTTCTCCATTTTCATTTAATCTTCTTACTAATGTTTCTTTTACTCCATTAGGTTGTTCATATATTTCTTTTAACATGAAGTGCTCATAACCACCTTTAGATGCAGCTTCAACATCCCAAGTTATCTCATTTACTTTTTTGTTTACTACTTCTCTATTTTCATTTAATATAGTAACCTTATCTCCTACTATATGAACAAATTCTCCATTTTCTAAGAAATACACTTTTCTAGTATATTTTAATATTGCAGGTATATCTGATGCTATGAAGTTTTCTCCTTCTCCAAGTCCTACAACTAATGGGCTATCTTTTCTAACTGATACTAATTCTTTATCATTATCTTTGCATATAACTCCTAAAGCATATGCTCCTCTTAATCTTTGAGTAGCTTTATATACTGCCTCTAATAAGTTTCCTTCATAATATTTATCAACTAAATGTGCTACTACTTCTGTATCTGTTTGAGATAAGAATTTTACACCTTCAGCTTGTAATTCCTCTTTTAATTCCATGTAGTTTTCTATAATTCCATTGTGAACTACAGATATTGTTCTATCCATGTTAAAGTGAGGATGAGAGTTTACATCTGATGGTTCTCCATGAGTTGCCCATCTTGTATGTCCTATTCCTAATCCTCCATTTATAGGGTTCTTTTCTAAGTCTTGTGCTAAAACAGCTAATCTTCCCTTAAATTTTCTAATTTCTAATTCATTTCCTGTGTTTATAGCAACACCTGCAGAGTCATATCCTCTATATTCAAGTTTTGAAAGTCCTTCTACTAAAACCTCTGTTGCTACTCTATTTCCTAAATATCCAACTATACCACACATAAGTTTGTGTCCTCCTAAAAATATTATTGTTTTTATATATTTTTAAGATTCAGGTCAGTTTACATAAGCTTTTCTTTGTGCATGTAATTACTTACATGATTTGTAAAAACTTTTCGATGGTAAACACACCGCAGAGCATCCGCCGACAATTCGATAAACTCTGTCCTCGTCAACTTATAGTTTCTAGTAATTATTCTAATCTATAAGTTCTGGCGCTTGTAAAGTAAATACCAAGACATTAACCTTAGTATTCACTTCTCAAATTACGATAATTTCTCTTGTATTAAATTAGCTAGATTTGTAGCTAATTCTTTTAATTGACCTTCATCTTTACCCTCTAACATAACTCTTACTAATGGTTCTGTTCCTGATGGTCTTATTAAGACTCTTCCACATCCATCCATTAGTTTTTCTATTCTTTCTATTTCAACTTTAATCTCTGGTATTTCCATATATCTATTTTTATTTTCATTTTTTATTCTAGCATTAACCAATACTTGTGGATATTGATTCATTACTGATGCAAGCTCAGATAAAGTTTTACCTTCTTCTTTAACTATTTTAGCTAAAACTAAAGAACTTAAAGTTCCATCTCCAGTAGTATTATAATCTAGGAATATCATGTGTCCTGATTGTTCTCCTCCTAAATTATATCCGCTGTTTTTCATCTCTTCTAAAACATATCTATCCCCTACAGCTGTTGTAGCTAGATTTATATTGTTTTCTTTTGCAGCTATAACTAAACCTATATTACTCATAACTGTAACAACTAAAGTATCTTTAGCTAATTTATTGTGCTTTTTAAGATATATTGCACTTAATATCATTATATGGTCACCATCTACTATTTGACCCTTTTCATTTACAGCTATTAATCTATCTGCATCACCATCATATGCAAGTCCTAAATCTGCATTATTCTTTAATACAGCTTCCTGAAGACCTTCTGGGTGTGTTGATCCACATTTATCATTTATATTATTTCCATCAGGATTGTTATTTATAGCTACAACATCTGCTCCTAACTCTTCAAAAACCATTGGTGCAACTTTGTATGCTGCTCCATTAGCACAATCTAATACAACTTTTAATCCTTTAAAATCTATATTTATTATAGTCTTTAAATAGTCAACATAATCTCTTACAGCATCATGTTCGTGTATCTTTTTACCAACTTTATCTCCTGTTGGATGAACTTCTACTTTTTCTATATTGTCTATATATGATTCTATTTCTAACTCAATAGAATCATCCAGTTTATATCCATTTTCATTAAAGAATTTTATTCCATTATATTCTACCGGGTTATGAGATGCTGATATAACTACTCCGCAATCCGCATTGTAATACTTAGTTAAGTATGCAACTCCAGGAGTTGGTATTACACCAACAGTTATAATATCACATCCAACTGACATAAGTCCAGCTATAAGAGCAGATTCTAGCATATCCCCAGATACTCTAGTATCTTTTCCTACCACAACTTTAACCTTATCTTTTCCCTTAGTTAAAACGTACCCACCTGCTCTACCTAGTTTGTATGCAAGTTCGCAGTTAAGTTCTGTATTAGCTATTCCTCTTACTCCGTCAGTTCCAAAATATTTTCTCATTAAAAAAACTCCTTCCAGTAATAAAGACCCCTAATATAACATAATTTTATATTATGATATATACAAGCCTTTAGTTCATAATTGTTATTGTAATATGTTTTGCAAAAAAAGACAATAGTGTTTACACTATTGTCTTTTTTGTGTCATTAATTATATAAATTCGACATATTTCAATTATGCAAGCGCTTCTTGAGATTTTACTGCTTCAGCACCTTTTATTAAAGCTTCTTTATTTAATGGAACAAATTTTTCTTTACTTGGTCCAAAAACTTTCTTAAATGCTTCTAATACAGAATCTACTTCTACACATTTATTTAACTCTAAATATGCTCCTAACATTATCATATTAGCAATTCTTGGATTTCCAAGCTCTGAAGCTAATTCATTAGCAGGTATGTAGTAAGCTTTTAAATCTGTTCTTTCTACTTTTTTCTCTATTAACGAATTGTTTACTAGTATTTTACCACCAGGAACAATATCTTTTTCAAATTTATCAAGTGAAGGCAAGTTCATAACTATAGCACAAGTTGCATCATCAGTTATAACTGGTGATCCTACTGGAGTGTCAGAAATTGTTACTGAACAGTTGGCTGTCCCTCCACGCATTTCTGGCCCATATGATGGTAGCCATGAAACTTCCTTTGATTCAAGCATACCTGCATAAGTAAGCAATTGTCCCATAGACATTACCCCTTGACCACCAAATCCTGCACATATTACTCTTTCTGTAGCCATATTACTTCGCCTCCTCAACTTTAACATCTTTAATATTTCCTATTGGATAATATGGCATCATATTATCTCTTAACCATTGTAATGAATCTTTAGGATTTAATCCCCAGTTTGTAGGACAAGTTGATAATACTTCTACTATCCCAAATCCAAGTCCAGCTATTTGAACTTCAAAAGCTTTTTTTATAGCTTTTTTAGCTTTTCTTACATTAGCAGGAGTATCTACAGAAACTCTTTCTACGAATACAGCTCTATCTAATGTTCCTAGCATTTCAACCATTCTTATAGGTGCTCCTTGTATGTTTATGTCTCTTCCACTTTGAGCTGTAGTAGCTTTTTGTCCTAATAAAGTTGTTGGAGCCATTTGCCCACCTGTCATACCGTATATAGCATTATTTACAAATATTGTAGTAAATTTTTCTCCTCTTGCAGCAGCATGAACTATCTCAGCAGTTCCTATAGACGCTAAGTCTCCATCTCCTTGATAAGTAAATACTACTTTATCTGGATAAACTCTTTTTATACCTGTAGCAACAGCTGGTGCTCTACCATGAGAAGCCTCTTGTACATCACAGTTAAAGTAATTATAAGCTAAAACTGAGCATCCAACAGGAGCAACTCCTATAGTATCTCCTAATACCCCTAATTCATCTAATACTTCTCCTACTAATCTATGGATTATACCATGTGTACATCCTGGACAGTAATGTGTTTGTTTATCTGTTAATCCTTGAGTTTTCTTGAATACAAGAGTCATTATCTAACACCTCCCATAGCTACTTCTTGAGATTGTTCTACTATTTCTTTAGCTTTTTCAGCTATTTCTGCTGGTGATGGTATCATACCGCCTGATCTTCCATAGAAATGAACCGGTAATCTACCTTCTATAGCTAGTTTAACATCCTCTATCATTTGCCCCATACTCATTTCTACTGTTAGTAAGTTTTTGGCTTCTGGTATTTGGTTAAATGCTTCAAATGGGAATGGCCATAAAGTCTTAGGTCTTATAAGACCAGCTTTTATACCTTCTTCTCTTAAAGTTTCTATTGTATTTTTAACGATTCTTGAAGTAGTTCCGTATGCAACGAATACTATTTCAGCATCTTCTGTTTTATACATTTCATATGCAGTTTCATTTTTTTCTATTTCTTTATATTTAGCGTCTAATTTTATACAGTGGTCTTCTAATAATTTTGGATCTAAGTATAAAGAGTTTATTATATTAGGTTTTCTCTCCATCTTAGTTCCAACAGTAGCCCAAGTTTTTGGAGCTAATTCTCTTGATTTAGGCTTATTAAATTCTACAGGTTCCATCATTTGACCTATCATACCATCTCCAACTACCATAACTGGAGTTCTATAGTAATCTGCAACCTCAAAAGCTTCCATTACCATATCAACAGCTTCTTGAACAGTTGCTGGAGCATATACAGGAGTTCTATAATCTCCATTACCTCCACCTCTTGTTGACATAAAGTAGTCAGATTGAGATGGCTGTATACCTCCAAGTCCTGGTCCACCCCTCATTATGTTAACAACAACGCATGGAAGTTCTGCTCCTGCTGTATATGTTATACCTTCTTGTTTTAAAGCTATACCTGGCGAAGATGAAGATGTCATAACTCTAGCACCTGCACCTGCAGCTCCATAAACCATATTTATAGCAGATATTTCTGACTCTGCTTGAACAAAAGCTCCTCCATTTTTTGGTAGTTCTCTAGACATATATTCTGGTAACTCATTTTGTGGTGTTATTGGATAACCAAAGAAATACTTACAACCAGCTTCCATAGCTGCTCTTCCTATTGCTTCGTTACCCTTCATAAGTATCTTAGCCATTTTAATTCCCCCTTAAGTTTGTATTTAGTCTCTCTCTACTGTTATAACTGCATCTGGACACATAGTTGCACAGTTTGCACATCCTACACATTTATCCATGTCAGATACAGAAGCTGGATTATATCCTTTTTTATTTATTGTAGCCTTGTCTATTTCTACAATCTTAACTGGACATGCTTCAACACAAAGCGCACACCCTTTACATAAGTCTTGGTCAAAAGTTACTTTTCCCTTAGCCATTTTAATTAGCCTCCTTGAACTGTATATATTTAGACCTCAATTTACATCCAGCACTCCCTCATATATAAATTTATTGGAAATATATCTCCATCTAAAGTTGCTGGAAGTTGAGGTATTAAGCTTTCTAAACAAGTAACATATCTTATTGGTATATTAGTTAATTCCGAAACTTCTTTTGCTATTTTTTGTCCTTTTAAAATGTCTTCTATAGTAGTTTCTCTAACTAAATGTGTATTGTTTATAAGTCCTGTTACTTTAAGGTTTGATGTTTTCTCTATAGATTTAATATGTTTAATTACATCATTTGCATTTTGTGTTTGTTCTCTATTCGCATTTACTACACAAAACATTTCATAGTCATCTTGTTCTATTAGATGACTAAATCTTCCTAAAACTCTAGCTCCTACCTCATCTCCACCTACATCAATTACATAATCATATGATTTATCTGTTATAGGGGCTGTAACTTGAGCAGATACAGCTGGTAAGTCTAATGTAGTTGCTTGTATGGAACTATCTATCGGCATTATGTTTTTAGATTGTAAAAAATCCCTTTTTTCTCTTGTCCTAAAGTAAACGTTTACAATATCTAGATCAGATATAGCAACCTTAGTATCTACAAGATCTCTAAGTTTTGTAATGTAATTCATAGAGAACTCACTTTTTCCACTACCATAATGCCCTACAATGATCCTAATTCTCTTGTCACTTGTTATCATATAATCACCTTTTTATAATATATTGGCAACAGCTAATTCTTCTCCATAAACTTTAGCTTCTTCTTCTTTATTTAAAACTCTAAGACCACCTTGAGCTAAAGCTATCATCTCATCTTCGCCTGGGTAAACCTTTACCTCAGCTATAAATTCAACTCTCTTTATTATCATATTAGTAAACATATTTGAATATGCTATTCCACCAGTTAATAAAACTGCATCTACATCTCCATTTAATACTGATGCACAAGCTCCTATTTCTTTTGCAACTTGGTAAGCCATTGCTTCATATACTAATTTAGCTTTTTCATTACCTTTATCTATCATAGATTCTACTTCTCTACCATCATTAGTATTTAAATACGCCACTAATCCTCCATTGCCTTTTATTCTTTTCTTTATATCATCAAGTGAATACTCTCCACTAAAACACATTTTCACTAGATCTCCTACTGGAAGACCCCCACTTCTTTCTGGAGAAAATGGTCCTTCTCCATCTAAAGCATTTGCAACATCTATAACATAACCATTCTTATGAGCTCCTACTGATACTCCTCCACCCATATGAGCTACTATAAAGTTGCAATCTTCATACTTCTTATTTAAATCTTTAGATGCTCTCCTTGCTGTAGCTTTTTGATTTAATGCATGGAATATACTTTTTCTAGAAAGTTCAGGTATTCCTGATATTCTAGCTATATCACTTAATTCATCTACTACAACAGGGTCTACTATATAGGAAGGTATTCCTACACTGTCACCTATTTCTTTAGCAATTAATCCTCCTAGATTAGATGCGTGCTCTCCTAATACTCCTATTTTTAAATCTTTTACCATCTCTTCATCTACACTATATGTCCCACCTGTTATAGGTTTTAAAAGTCCGCCTCTACCTACTACAGCATTTAAATCTGATATTTTTATACCACCTTCACTTAAAGCGTCTTCTATAACCTTTTTTCTAAATTCAAATTGATCTGATATTTTATCATATTTCCCAATTTCTTCTGATGAATGTCTCAATGTTTTCTCAAATAATAAATCTTCATTCTTAAAAACAGCTATTTTAGTCGATGTCGACCCTGGATTTATCGTTAGTATTTTAAATAAATTTTCCATATTAAGCCCCCTATATATTCATCTATTTAGCTTTTGCAGCCATTAAAACTCCTAGTGCTATAGAATTTAATTTAGTTTCTTCACTATCAGCCCTTGAAGTTAAGATTATTGGTGCCTTAGCCCCTACTATAACTCCTGCATTTTTTGTTTCAGAGAAGAATACTAATGATTTATATAATATATTTCCAGCTTCTATATCTGGAGCTAGCAATATATCTGCTTTTCCTGCTATCGGATGATTCATTCCCTTATGTTTTGCAGCTTCTTCTGAAACAGCATTATCTAAAGCAAACGGACCTCCTACTATACATCCTTTTATTTCTCCATTTGTACACATTTCTTCTAAATTCTTTGCATCTACAGTATCTTGCATCTTAGGATTTACCTTTTCTTTAGCACAAATAGCAGCTACTTTGGGTTTTTCTATATCTAAAGCATGCGCAACAACGCAAGCATTTTCTATAATTTGCTTTTTCCCTTGAACATCTGGCGATAAGTTCATAGCAGCATCAGTTATAAAGAAAAGCCTATCATATCCCTTAACATCAAAAACTGCAACATGACTTAGTATACTACCTGTCCTTAATCCAACTTCTTTGTTTAATACTGCTTTTAATATTATTGATGTGTCTACTAGCCCCTTCATTACCATATCTGCTTTACCTTCAGATACTAGACTAACAGCCTTTAAAGATGCTTGAGCTAAATCGCTTTCATCTATTAACTCATATTCATCTAAATCTATATTTAATTCTCTAGCTATATCTTTTGTTTTTTGTATATCTCCAACTAATATGGCATTAGCTATACCTTCTTTTTTTGCCATATCAACAGCAATTAAAACTTCTTTATCTTGAGAGCAAGCAACTGATATAGTCTTAGGCCCTCTTTCTTTTGCATATTTTATTACATCATTAAAGCTTTTCAACACGTCACCCCATTTTATATAAGATATCTGTGAAACTGTTTTCCTTTACATTTTTATCATATATCTAAAATAAAAAAGATGCAACAAAAAATATTTATTTAACTTACTAGCCTTTGTCGCATCTTATATTCTCCCCTATATTTCTACTATTTTGGGATTTATATTAACTTCTTTAAAATTATATTTACTTTTATATTTTATAGTATACTTTCCTTCTCCCTGAGATGTATCAATCATGTCCACATATAAATGTACATCTTTTGGGGTTAAATCCTTTAAATCATCCGAATGAACTACGCTTACTTTTATATTATCTGGTATTTTACTTAAATCAATTTCTTTTCCAGTATCGCTTTCTTTAGTAATAATTTCTATATCTGACTTTGGTATTAATAAATCACTTGTTATATTTTTATTTATATTTAACTTAACACTCGATATATTATTTTTAATTTTTATATCTTTAGGTATATCTAAAGATACATCTATATTATTTGAATTTTTCAAGTCATCACTGCTTACTGGTTTTGTGCTTATTCTGTTTATATTATCTAATACTTCTTTCTTACCTTCTATAGTTATTTCTTTTGGATTTATAACATAATTCTCTAAATTGGATTGGTTTGATACGCTACTATCAAACACTAAATTAACTGGAACTACTTTTTCTTGTAAAAATTTAACTGTAGCAACAACAAATTTCTCATCTAATTCAACACCTTTAACTTCATTCCCATTTTTATCTACAGGAACTAATTTAAGCCTAGTCGAAAAATCTTTGTATTTATCAGAAGCATCTAATGTGGCTTTAACACTAGTTACTTGATTAACAAGAGTTCTAGGTCCTCTTACACCTACAGTTTTTTTATTTGTTTCTATATTATCAATATTTGTCCTTGGCTCACCTTTTACATCTACTGATATACTTCTTTTTTCATTTACTACTTTTTCTAAGTTTAGGGTCATAGTACTCGGCCTAATATCATATTTATTTACACGCTCAGGTAAATTAGCCTGTAAGTAAACAACATTTTGACCTTCTTTAGGATCTTCCAATCTTCCAGATATATATATATTATCTCTATTTATGGATCTAAGACTAGATAAATTGGCATTTATGGATATATCTGCAAGCAAATCCTCTTTTGGGTATATAGTTAATCCTCTCTCTTCTAGTATACTCATATTTGTAATCGTTACAGGTATATCGCTAAACGTCCTAGTTTCTACAGGATCTTCTACTGTCATAACATATAACCATAGCACTAACGCACTTAACAATGATATTAACTTTATTTTAGTGTTGTTTTTTAATCTATTTTTCATCTAAATATACCACCTTTTAAAAACCCTTTTTCTTGATCTTCACTACTAGATTTCAAATTGCTTCGTAATATATTAGTTAATCTTTCTTTTGTCATGTTTCTATATAGCTTTCCTGACTTAGCTATTGAGACTGCTCCAGTTTCTTCAGATACTATAAGTGATAAACAGTCAGAAATTTCACTTACTCCTATAGCTGCTCTATGTCTTGTCCCTAAATCTTTACTTAAATCCTTATTTTCAGTAAGTGGCAAGAAACATGCTGCTGCTTTTACTTTTCCATCTCTAATAACAACAGCACCATCATGAAGAGGTGTATTAGGTATAAATACATTTATTAGTAATTGTCTAGATATTTCACCCCCAATTATAGTTCCCGTATTAATAACTTCTCCTATTCTAGTATCTCTTTCCATTATTATAAGTGCTCCTATTTTTTGTCTTGATAATGAATATAGACATTCAACTATTTCTTCTATATCTTTTTTAAGTTGTTCTTCGGATATAGTATAATTATTTTTTCCTAAAAAATTAAATTTAGTTCTTCCTATGTATTCAAGTCCCGATCTAAGTTCAGGTTGAAATATTATAAGAACTGCAATTAACCCTACTGTTAGAGTATTTTCTAACATCCAATACAATGTATGTAAATTAAATATTTCACTCACTTTAGTTGCTACTAAAAGAAATAACATTCCTTT
The DNA here is from genome assembly GCF_023653455.1 of Paraclostridium ghonii. GTDB lineage: Bacteria > Bacillota > Clostridia > Peptostreptococcales > Peptostreptococcaceae > Paraclostridium > Paraclostridium ghonii. The sequence goes on along the minus strand of NZ_JAKEDR010000004.1, from coordinate 1,202 downwards.
TAAAACTTGCTCTGCTCGAGTATCCTTTATAAAAGTATATACTTTATAAAAGATATAGGTAACGATTGCTATATCTACCATGTCAGGTATATTAACATTACTCGCCAAACCAATAAAACCTTGCCAAAAAGAATCTATATTAAACACAGTGTTTTCCTCCTGTTTATAATACTTAAATTGCTTACAATATGTATTATACTATATTAATCTAGCTATATTCAATTTATATAAAAAATACTTTTAAATATAAAAAAAGAGTTTCACTATTGTGAAACTCTTTTAATGATTGGTGAGCGCACAGGGATTCGAACCCCGGACACACGCCTTAGAAGGGCGTTGCTCTATCCAGCTGAGCTATGCACCCACGTTATAGTGGAGCGGGAAACGAGATTCGAACTCGCGACTTCAACCTTGGCAAGGTTGCGCTCTACCACTGAACTATTCCCGCTTATTAAGTTGGCGACCTGGAAGGGACTCGAACCCTCGACCTCCAGCGTGACAGGCTGGCATTCTAACCAGCTGAACTACCAGGCCGCATATTATGGTGGGATTAACAGGGCTCGAACCTGTGACCCCCTGCTTGTAAGGCAGGTGCTCTCCCAGCTGAGCTATAATCCCACGACTGGTGACCCATAGGGGAATCGAACCCCTGTTACCGCCGTGAAAGGGCGGTGTCTTGACCGCTTGACCAATGGGCCTTATTATAAAACCTAGCTACGTCCTACTCTCCCAGGCAGCTTCCCACCAAGTACCATCGGCGCTAAAGAGCTTAACTTCTGTGTTCGGAATGGGAACAGGTGTATCCTCTTTGCTATAGTAACTAGATTAGAGTTAGTACTCTAAAAACTGAATAACATTAGTAAAATCAAATAAATTTGGTCAAGTCCTCGATCTATTAGTATCGGTAAGCTACATACATTGCTGCACTTACACCTCCGACCTATCAACCAGGTAGTCTTCCTGGGATCTTACCCTTACGGTGGGAAATCTTATCTTGAAGTTGGCTTCGCGCTTAGATGCTTTCAGCGCTTATCCATTCCGTACATAGCTACCCAGCCATGCCCTTGGCAGAACAACTGGTACACCAGAGGTACGTCCATCCCGGTCCTCTCGTACTAAGGACAGGTCTCCTCAAATTTCCTACGCCTGCGACGGATAGGGACCGAACTGTCTCACGACGTTCTGAACCCAGCTCGCGTACC
>NZ_JAKEDR010000039.1 GCF_023653455.1 Paraclostridium ghonii | reverse complement strand
AATTTATATTGCATTTATAATCAAGTACCTACTAAAAAGTTAGATCTCTATATTAAATTATCATTTTTTAATAAATTTAGTAAAGTTGAATTCAAGTTAAATTCTTTTATAATATTATCTACTTCTTTCATTGCCTTTTCCTTCTTTTCTTTAGAAATAGAGGCTTTAGAAGCTCTTATTAATATATTTTTAGGAGAATGTGCTATGTCTATAAATTCAAGTATTTGCGTTTTATATCCTAATACTTCTAATAAATTCCCTCTAACCGCATCCGTCATAAGAGCTGATACTCTTTCCTTTATAATTCCGTATTTAGTTAATATAGAAAGTTCAGCCGAATTTATTTGATCATTAAATTCATGTTGGCAGCAAGGTACTGAAAAAATCATTTTTGTATTCCATTTTACTGCATTGTAAAGCGCATAGTCTGTAGCTGTATCACAAGCGTGTAATGTTATAACCATATCTACATTGTCAGTGTACTTATATCCATTTATATCTCCAAGTTCAAATTTTAAATTCTTATAATTATATTTCTTTGCTATATCATTACATTTTTTTATTACATCATCTTTTAAGTCTAAACCAATCATTTTTACATCTATTTTTTTTATTTCAACAAAGTAATAATAAAGTACAAATGTTAAATAAGATTTACCACATCCAAAGTCTAATATAGTAAGCTCTTTATAATCATTTTTCTTTATTTCATCATCTATTATTTCTATAAATCTATTTATTTGTTTATACTTATCGTATTTAGAATTTACTACTTTTCCTTCCTTTGTAAATATCCCTAAATCTATTAACGGTTGAATTAACATTCCTTCTTTAAGGATATAATTTTTTTCTCTATTATGACTTTTATTAATTAAATTTCCATTTTGACTTTTTTTCTTCCCTAAAAAAATTTTTCCTTTTTTAGATATTTTCAAGTCATAATTAGTTGAATCAGACCAAGCTCCTATCTGCTTATAGTTTTCAAAAACTAGTTCAACTAATTTAGAATTTAACACGTCTAGTTCTATATTTTCATGAAAAACTTGTTTATCTGTATACTTCTCTATTTGATAGTATTCTTTATTGTTTTTCTCTTTCAATTCAATATTAATTTTATTGTATTTAACATCTTTATTTAATTTATTACTAATAACAACTTTTAAAAGTTTATCGTTAGTTATTTCATTAATTTTATTCTTTAATTCTTCCATAATGTCACACCTTATCATTTCTTATTTTAATTTTCTATACAATAGATTTTATTATATATATTACAAGTCCCAAACGTTAGATTGTTATTTATAAATTTATATTTTTTCTATTATCTTAACATTTTTTATCGCTTTATATTGTGTTGTCTTTTCTTACCTTGACTAACTTTTTCTTGATATTTATTTGCTTATATTTCTTAAGAAACTTCTCCCCTTTATGATTTAATAAATCAACATATGAACATAGATCACAAACTTCTACAACTCCTATATCTTCATTATTTATTCCTTCTATATTACTTAAGGTTCCAACAATATCTATAATTCTTATTTTCTTTTTTTTACCTGCATTTAAATATATTCTTGTTACTTCACTGTGAACTTTCTCATCATCCTTTTTAATTTTTCTACTTTTCAATAATTTAATCGATTGTTGTTCAAACTTAAATTTCCCATTTTCTATATCTTCTAATTTTAATTCTTCCAAAGTATTTATTTCATATCCTATATATTCTTTTATTTCATTTATATATTTTTCATCTCTATCATTAATTATAGTTATAGCTTTTCCATTCTTATCATGCCTTCCAGTTCTTCCTATTCTATGTATATAATTTTCTTTATCTCTAGGAACATCATAATTTACGACTAAAGATATATCATCTATATGTATACCTCTACTTGCTACATCGGTGCTTACTAATATATTATATTTACCATTTTTAAAATCTTTAATTGTGAATATCCTTTTATCTTGAGACATATCCCCATGCAACTGTTCTACTAAAAATTTATCTTTTTTCATTTTTTTGTATAACTCCACTACTCTATCTTTAGTATTTAAAAATATAATCGTAGTTTGTGGAGTTAAACTATATATAATTTTCTTTAAATTTTCATATTTATCGCCTTCATTTGAATAAATTAAGTTTTCTTTTATTTTATTTTTACAAACATCATTTTCATCAATATTGATTTGATCATACTTTTTTATATACTTTTCACATATATGATTTATTTCCTTATCTATTGTAGCTGAAAACAATCCAATAGTTGTAGATTTAGGGATATTATTAAACATAAATTCCATATCATCTACAAATCCTTTGTTTAACATTTTGTCAGCTTCATCTATGATAAAATATTTTAAATTATTTAAATCTATAGTACCTCTATTTATATGATCTATTATCCTACCAGGAGTTGCTATAACTATATGAACTCTTTGTTTTAGTTCAAATATCTGATCCTTTATTGGTTGTTTCCCAAATATAGCACTGCATCTAATTTTTTTCAATCTTCCTATATTTGAAATTTCATCTTTTACTTGAAGAGCTAATTCCCTTGTTGGTACTACAACTAAGGCTTGTAATTTATTATCATCTATATTTATATTTTCACATATAGGAATCCCAAAACTAGCAGTCTTACCACTTCCTGTTCTTGATTTTACTACAATATTTTCTTTATTTAAAAGCCTTGGAATTACTTTTTCTTGAACTTTAGATGGAGATTCATATCCCATGTTAAAAAGTGCTTTTATTATATATTTATTTAAATTGAATTTATTAAAATTATTATTCATTGCTTTGCCACCTTATTAAAACTAAATTTTTCTAGTTATTTATTATACCACACATCAAAACTAATATTACTTTTTTAATATAGATTATAAATTGTGATCAACTTTTTTAGGTGAAATCAATTTCTATAACTCTATGTATAATAATAAAAAGGCCTCTTATCCCATGGATAATGGCCTTAATTTTAAAAGTTATCTTTTACCACATATTTTTTGAGCTACTTTACATAAGCTTTTATCATTTTCTAATATAGCTCTTAATATTATTTCTTCTAAACCTGGATGCCCACATGGTAAATGTCCACCATCTTCTACTATTTTTATTATTTCTTTTATACCTGGATGTCCACATGGCAAATCCATATCTTCTAACAATTCATATATGAACTTACCTAAAAATTCATATATATCCTTTCTATCTGTATCTTTGCAATTTGGAAACTTAACCCACTCACATTTATTTTCGCAACTACATTTGCATGGATTACATTTATTACATTCTTTTTCTACATCTTTACAATTTGGGAACTTAACCCATTGCCATGGATTACATTTATTACATTGACAAGGCTTTTTACAATAACATTCTTTTTTACATTTGCAGCTCATACTTTCAGCTCCTATATAATAATGTATGGATAAAATATCCATATATTATTATATGATAGACTCTATTTTTTGACACAATTTTACTTTTTTTTATTTTTATTCAATTGTTTCACCAATTTTCATAATTTTTATATATTAATATAAAGGAGGTATTTATATGCAAGATAGAAATTTCTTATGTTGTAGATGTAGATGTTGTGGTAGATGTTTTTTCATATTTAAAATTTGTCCTAGATGCGGATGTTGTAGACACTGTTGTAAATGTAAATGTGGATGTTAATTAACAGTAAAAGTCGATCTATAAAATAGATCGACTCTTTTTTAGTTTATAAATATTTTAACTTGAGTACCTTTTCCAACTTCACTAATTATATGTATATCAAAACCATGTGCAATTACAATATCTTTAGCTATCGCCATTCCAAGTCCAGAACCTTTATGTGACTCACCAGTATTAGTGCCTCTATAATACCTCTCAAATATTCTTTCTAAATCCTTCTTTTCAATTCCTTTTCCATTATCTTCAATATTTATAATTATTTCATCTTCGTTTTTATAGTCTACTTCAACTTTTATTTTTACATCTTTGTTATTATGTATCAACGCATTATAAACAAGGTTGTTTATTACTCTCTTAAAAAGCATACTATCAACTGATTTTTCTATATAATCTTTATTAGAAATAAACTCAATATCTCTATTAGAATATTTAGGATCATTTAAAATTTGAATAACAGAGTCTTTAACAATTCTAACTATATTTTCATATTTTTTACTTAAAGCTCTATCACTATTTTTTAATTTCATAGTTAAATTTAAATCATCAACCAATTCTTTTATATACTCTGATTTTTCATTGATTATAACTCCATATTCTTTAGCTTCTTCTCTATTGATTTCATATTCTTCATCACTTAAAATTTCAGCATATCCTTTTATAGATGATAACGGAGTTTTTATATCGTGAGAAATGTTGGCTATCCACTCTTCTTTTAATTTGTCTAACTTATTTCTTTCAGTCTCATTGCTTTTTAAAGTATCAGATAACTTATTTAGTTTTTTATATACACTTACATATAATCCTTTTTCTTTATAATATATATCAAACTTTCCTTCTTCTAAATTTTCTACACCTTTAATAATATTTCTCATAGGCTTAGTTAAATTTATACTGAAAATATATCCAACTATTAAAGCTATTATTAAGTCTATAAATAAAATTATACGTATTATCTTTATCACTGTATCTAATAAATTTTTAGGATTATATATCATTACAAATTTATTTAATTTACTATTATCAAATCCTAGTAAATATGTATATTCTATATCACCTATCTTTTTACTTGAGACCAAAATATTGTCTGATCCTGAATTAGGTAATCCTCCTGCATATTTATATCCATTTATAAGTTCTATAGGAGTATACTTTGTATTTAATCCTTTTGGACTATTGTAACTATAAACTTGATTTGAATTTTCATCTAAAATCTGTATCCATATTCCTTTTTCGTCTAATATATCTTTTCCTTCTTTACTTAAACCTATTTTATCATCCTCTATATGTATGTAGTTACTAAATTCTCTAGTTAAATTATTTTCTGTGGGATCTGGAGATTTATGATTACTTAATACTACCCCCACAAATATTCCAATTATATTTAGTACTGTAACAAGCATAACTACACAAATAATACTAATTACATATCTTAGAGTTATTTTCCACTTCATACTAATCTTCCTTTAAAGTTAATTTATAGCCTAAACCTTTTATATTTTTTATATATTTTGGTTTAGATGGATTATCTTCTATTTTTTCTCTTAATCTTCTTATATGTACCATTATAGTATTATCATAACCTATAAAATCATCTCCCCAAACTTCATCACAAAACTTTTCTTTACTTATAATTTGCTCTACATGTTTAGCCATATATAAAAACATTTTAAATTCTTTCGCTTTTAATTCAATAATCTTGTCATTTTTTTTAACTTCTATTCTTTCTTCATCAATTTCAAATGGCCCAAATACAAGCTTATCATTTTTAGGTTCTTCTTTTTCTGAATTTAACATAATATTTTTCTTTAAATTTAATTTCACCCTTAAAACAACTTCTTTTGGACTAAAAGGCTTTGTTATATAGTCATCTGCTCCTAAAGCTAACCCTAATAATCTATCCATTTCCTCAGTCTTAGCTGATAAAAATAAAACTGGCACCTGAGATATTTTTCTAATTTCTTTAAATACATCATAACCTTCTTTATCAGGTAACATTATATCTAAAACTACTATATCTATATTTTCCTTATTAAATATCTCTAATGCATCATTTCCTCTTTCTGCAATATAAATATTATTAAATCCTTCTTTTTTAAAAACAGTACTCAATAACTTTAATATATCTACTTCATCATCTACTAATAGTATGTTTTTTTCTTTTATTATACTCTCCATGAAAACCTCCTATGTCTCATTTCATATAATTTGGTAAATAGCATTTATTTGTATTTTATCCTAAAAATACCTGATTTACAAACACTGTATATAAAAAAATGACTATAATCTAATGTTTAGTTAGATGTTAGTCATTTTTTGTAAAAACTATAACATATTAATTTTTATTTAGTTAACACTTTTTTAAATACATATATGTTTAATCCAATACCCACTAATAATAATATCACTAACACTGTATAAGCTAAACTTATAACCCCTATACTTTGTCCCAGTAAATCAATATTTCCCATATAATTTCCTACAATTGTTTGTGGCTGCATAATTATATCTATATAGTTTGAATTACTAATTATACTTATTAATTTCCCAGGTAAAAATTTGATTAAAGTTATTAATTTTCCTATAACTAAGAATGCAGTTATTGCACTTATAGATTCTACTGAGTTTTTAGTTATAAATGAAAATAAACTTGCAAATACTCCAGTACTAATAAATACAATCATCATTGTACCTATATTTTGAGCAGTATATGCATTTATCGAGATTGGCCTTACTAAAGCTACAACATCAATAATTCTATATGCTTGTAAATCTCCATTTATAGGTTGACCGCATTGAACCATCGTTATAATCCCTATAACTAATATATATATTGAATATAAAAATATTGGTAATATTATAGATAGAGAAAGTTTTGAAAATAAAGCTTTTGATTTATTTTTACTTGCTAATATTATAGAATCTACATTGGATAATTTCTCATCTGTATATATATTTGAAAAAATATATACACTTATTCCAACCATAACAACACCTGTAAGTACATTGCTTACTCTAAAGTTAAAAACCTTATAAAAACTAATATCCTCATATTGTTTTCCAGAGTCCTTTTGAAGTTTTAAATTTGCCATTTCACTAATAGTTTTAGTTGATTCATCTAGATCTTTTAAATTCTTTTGTGATTCTAACTCTTTTAATTCATTTAGTTTATTGTTTAACTTTTCATTTGCTATTATATTACTATTATCTTCTATATAATTTCCTTTGTTATCTATATATGAGTTTTCTGTTTCTAAATTAGGCTTTAAAAAGCTCATCATAACACATAAAAGCATTAAAATAACACCTGATATTATTATCGATTTATTTTTAATTATTTTTTTTATTTCCCATTTTAGCATCCGTTGCCTCCTTAAAGATAATTTTATAATTGCTGTATTAAATACTGTAGGTTTTATAAATTATCTTTCTTGTAAAAATCCTTTATTTGTAAGTTTATATAATATATAACTTCCTAATACACTTATACATATAAACACTAAAAGTGCTATAGATGGTGATGTTGCATATCTTATAACTTCTGAGCTATACATACCAAATAATGGAGTAAATGCTAATACTTTAGTTATAGAACCCCCTCCTAGCTGTGTTACACCCATTATTAATACACCAACTAAATTAAATGCTATTGCAGCTATATATGGTATACCCATTATTAATCCACCTATAAAAAATGGTCCTACAGCTTTTTGACTTATAGACGATAACCATAATCCTAGTTGTGCGAATAAGAAAGATCCTAAAACCAATGTTAAAGACATTATCATTAACATTTGTAAAACAGTTAAACTAGATCCACTATTTCCAAAATACCAAATATTTGTTATATTCATGTGCAATCCTTGAAAATTATTTCCCAATAAAATCTTTAAGCTCATAACTGCAAGCATTGATAAATTTATTAAACTTGCAGCTATTCCATAAGCTATACTTTTACCTAAAACTAGTTTACGCTTACCATTTTTAGTAGATTTAATTATTGATTCCATATTAGAACTGTATTCTAATATATAACTTCCTGAAAATAAGCTAAACATTAATATACCCATTAACGGACATAATCCATAAAACTTACTAAATAAATCCCCATATCCGTCAGATAGTCCATAGTTTCCAACACTTACATATCCTAATAATAAAGAAAACACCCAAAATACTATTAGCCCTTTTTTCTTCATTATTTTTTTAAATTCTGCATTTATAATATTAGTCATAATTTATACCTCCCTTGCATCCTCTAAGTCAAAATAAAACATATATACATCCTCAAACCTAGCTTCTATACTCTTTGCGTCAAAATCATTTATAGGATTTTCACTTATAACTCTAAGTTCTATATTTTCTACTCCACGTTGTACATTAACTACTTTATATTTATTTTGTATTTCATAAACTTTATTTTCATTTTCAACTTTTATACTATAAACTTTACCTTTCATGTCATCTAAAATCTCTTTATGTGTGCCTTGTAATAATACTTTCCCATCTTTAATCATTATAGTTTCTTTAGCTACCGATTCTATATCTGATATAATATGAGTTGATAATATTACTATGGTTTCTTTTCCTATTTGAGATAATAAATTTCTAAATCTAGCTCTTTCTTGAGGATCAAGTCCTGCTGTTGGCTCATCTAGTATAAGTATTTTAGGATTATTTAAAAGAGCTTGTGCTATTCCTACCCTTCTTTTCATACCTCCTGAAAATTTTGATATAGCCTTATTTCTTACCTCGTAAAGTCCTACTAACTTTAATAATTTATCTGTTTTTTCTTTTGATACCCTTTTGTCCATTCCTTTTAATGCTCCTATATATAATAGGAAGTCTTTTGCACTAAAGTTTTTGTAAGCATCAAAATCTTGTGGTAAATATCCTACTACTGCTCTGTAATTTTCATCTAAAGTATTTACATCTTTTCCATTGTAAAGAATCTTTCCACTTGTAGGTTGTTTTAATGTTGCTATTTGCTTCATTAAAGTTGTTTTACCTGCTCCGTTTGGTCCAAGCAATCCATAAACTCCACTTTCTAGCTCTAAGTTTATATTTTCATTGGCATTTTTGTATTTGTATGATTTTGTTAAGTTTACTATCTCTAATTTATTCATAATTACCTCCATATGTTTTGTTCGTTGTTATGGTTATATTATATTTGGACAATCTTAATCCATTATAAACTCAATCTTAAATAATCCTTAAATAAAAGTAAAAAATAAACACTATACTATCGAGATAGTATAGTGTTTATTTTTTACTTTATTCCAGGTAAGTTTTTTCTTATCATGTGTTCTATTGATGTTTTTTCTATATTATGACTATCAGCTAAATAACTTGTTTCTATTATAGCATTTTTATCAATTTCTAAAATATTTCGTTTTAAAGTAGGATAGGTGAACTTATCAGTTATACATAAAATAACTTTTGATTTATTACCTGAATACCCTCCATAACTTTCTAGATATGTTATTGAAATACCTAAATTATTTACAATATGACTTCCTACTTCTTCACTTTTATTAGATATTACAATAATAGACCTACCTTGATTAAACCCATCCAGTATTAAATCAACTAATTTAGTCATAATATATATTACTATTAACGAAAACATAGCACTTTCAATACTAAGAACTATTGCTGTTATTACTAAAACTATAATATTTATACTCATTAAAAATGTAGACACTGGTATTTTAAATTTCTGATTTGCCCATACAGCTAGCATTTCACTTCCATCTATAGCTCCTCCGAACTTAATAACAGTACCTGCCCCTAACCCTAATGCCACTCCACCGTATATTACTATTAATAACTCTGATGTAGTAACTGGTGGAATAGGAGTTAAAAAATATAAAAATATAGATGCACAAATATTGGCCCATAAAGTTTTAAATACAAATATTTTATCAAATGTTTTTGATGTAAACAACAAAATTGGTATATTAAAGGAAATTAATAATATAAACATAGGTATGCCTGTTAATGAATGTATTATTACAGATAAAGCAGTTGTCCCACTATCGACCATTCCATTTGGAGATAATATCAATTCAAGGCCCATTGCTACAATTAATGCTCCAATTGCTATCATTATAAATTCATAAACAGTTCTTATTCTTTTTGTGTTTATTGTCTTCATTTTATCACCTCTTTTTAAATTTCTTATAATTTTACAATAAAATTATTCTGTTTTCATAATTATATTATATAATAAATTTGTCGAATTTTCAAGAATTTTCCGAAAATTAAACGCAATAAATTTAATATTTAGTAAACTTTTAAATTTCCATATTTTTTATTATGTCAAAAGCAATTCCATCTATACATTTAATTTCTATATTAAATATTTTTTATCTAATATATTTTTGTAAATTTTTATTATCAATTTAATTATTTCATGTAATTATTAACTTTTAACAATGTCTTAACATAACTTGTCGATATTTTTGTTATTATATTACCGTACATAATCAAAATAAGAAAATTGAAAATAAGGAAATTAACTTTTTTCTGAGGAGGTAACAAATCTTGTCTATATTTATAAGTCTCATTGGAGGCCTTGGTCTATTCCTTTATGGAATGAACATAATGGGAGAAGGTCTTCAAAAATCAACAGGTCCTAAACTAGAAAAAGCTATTGAACTTTTAACTAGTAATGTAGTTATGGGTGTTTTAGTAGGAGCTGTTGTTACAGGTATTATACAAAGTAGTGGTGCAACTACTGTAATGGTAGTTGGATTCGTTAATGCTGGGATAATGACATTATATCAAGCAATCGGAATTATAATGGGAGCAAATATAGGTACTACAGTAACAGCTCAGTTAGTATCTTTTGATGCTAGTATATTTTCATCTGTAGCTTTAGGAGTAGGTATTGTTTTATACATGATTGGGTCAAAATCTAAACCGCACTTAAAAAATATATCAGAAATACTTATAGGTTTTGCAATACTATTTATAGGTATGGAATTTATGAAAGATGCAGTTGCTCCTTTATCTGAATATGCATTCTTTAGAAATATGTTAGCAGGACTTGCAAACCATCCATTATTAGCATTACTTGCTGGATTTGCTATGACTACTTGCTTACAAAGTTCAAGTGCATCAATGGGTATACTAATTGCATTGTCATCTCAAGGTTTGATGCCTTTAGCTGGAGCATTACCAATATTATATGGTGATAATATCGGTAGTTGTACTACATCCCTTATATCAAGTATTGGTGCAAATAAAAATGCAAAAAGAGCAGCTTTAATGCATTTATGCTTTAACGCAATAGGTACTCTATTATTTATGTTGATTCTAAATAAGCCTATAACTATGATAGTTACTAGTTTAAATCCTACAGACACAGCTAGACAAATAGCAAACTCTCATACATTATTTAACTTAATAAACGTTATAATATTATTACCTTTCTCTAAATACATAGTTAAATTAGTTATGTTACTTATACCTGATAAACCAGGTGAAGAAGAAGAATATGATAGTCATGTAACTAAATACTTAGATGAAAGAATGTTAGAAACTCCATCTATTGCTTTTGGTAACGCTATAAGAGAAGCTCTTAGAATGGGGAGTAAAGCAAAGAAAAGTTTTACATGTTCAATGAATGCATTACTTAAAAATTCTGAAGAAGATATAAAAACTACATTTGAAAAAGAAAAAATGATAGATGAGCAACAAAGAAAAGTCTTAGACTATTTAATAAAACTTTCAAATAAAACATTAGATGATAAAATGAGATTTTCTCTAGATTTATTATTCCACACAGTAAATGATATAGAAAGAGTTGGAGATTTATCTGAAAATATAGCAGAATTAGCTCAGTTAGCTATGAAAACTAATGCTCATATGTCAGAAAGTGCCCAATCTGAAATAATGGATATTTATAATAAGGTATTAGATGCGTATACTTTATCTCTTGAAGCAATGAAGCAAAATAGCACTAGCTTTGCAAATGATGTTTTAAAAATAGAAGATGAAGTTGACGCTTTAGATAAACTATATAGAACTAAGCATATGAATAGATTAAATACTAATTCTTGTAGTATCGATTCAGGTATAATTTATTTAGATTTGCTAACTAATCTTGAAAGAATATCAGACCACTCTGCAAGCATAGCTAAAAGAGTTATAAAAATTAATCAAAATCAATCAGCTTAAAAAGGAGATGAAATTTCATCTCCTTTTTAGTTATAGTTTAATATTTTTTACAATCTTTGTTTCAAATCTATCAAAACTCCTAAAATAAATGGCTATGACCTTTCAATCACAGCCCTTCAAACATATAGTAATTGTCTTTAATCTTTGACGGTAATACACAATTAAATTTGTAATATTTCACTTTCATTTATTTAGATAATCCCCCCTAAAGATCCTTCAATTCCATAGTCATTTGCAATATATCTAAAATATCAACATCTAACATAAATTATACTGAAGCCCCATCTGCTATTTTTATTATTGTCATTTGAGCACCAACAATACCAGGAACATTCATTGCTATTATATCTCGAGGTCCTCCTGAAAGGTTCATAACGCTTATTTGTCGAGGAGCATTTGTTATAGTAAATACTCTACTTAAACTATATGACCCTCCTAAAGAATTTACAAGACGAGGTGCAAAACTAGTACCAGGTGTGATTGTTGAACTAAAAATATTAGGAGATTGTGAAGGATCTATATTTAAGCTCCATATTACTAAAAACATTCCATTTTCATTTACTTGAACAACATTTGAAGGTGGAGTAAATGAAAATGCTGTTCCTGCAATTTGGCTTGTATTTGTCCATACTATGGAATCATTATCCTGAACGGTACTATTTGCAGTACCCGCTGTTGTTACTTGAATTGCACTTGATAAAAAAGGTCCTCCAGGACCTGTATCCCCTGTGTATCCTGTGTACCCTGTTGGCCCTATTAATCCTTGTGCTCCTGTATATCCTGTGTACCCTGTTGGCCCTATTAATCCTTGTGCTCCTGTATATCCTGTGTATCCTGTTGGCCCTATTAATCCTTGTGCTCCTGTATATCCTGTGTACCCTGTTGGCCCTATTAATCCTTGTGCTCCTGTATATCCTGTGTATCCTGTTGGCCCTATTAACCCTTGTGCTCCTGTATATCCTGTGTATCCTGTTGGCCCTATTAACCCTTGTGCTCCTGTGTAACCTGTATATCCTGTATATCCTGTTGGCCCACCTGCTGGTCCTTGTGGTCCTGTATATCCCGTCGGTCCTGTTGGTCCTATCGTCCATTGGCAAGAACAGTTATTGCACATATGTTCAAATGTACAATTATCACACATACAATTATAATTATGTGTACATCTGTCATTACATTTCATATTATAGCATCCTCCATTTTAAATATATTTTTATTTATTTTACTAACTTTTAAATATTTTCTAATTGTAAAAATCATTTGTAAAATATTATATATATGGATAAAATCGCATAACTATTTAGAAGTTGACATTATTTTATTTTTATATTTAATATTGTTTTATGGTGAATAAATGTGTGTAATATAGTCTAATAATTTGATATAATCTTTATTGTTATATTTATTTAGGAGGTGTAATTTTGGATAGAGAAAATAAAATTGATCAACATGAAAAAAAGAATATCTTTAGACTAGCACTTTTCACAGGAGAGCTTATGCTTAGAAATGGTGCTGAAACTTATAGGGTAGAGGACACTATACTTAGAATTTGTAACTCTAGAGGTTTTAAGCATGTAAACGTATTTACATCCCCTACTGTAATAATTATTTCAGATGAAAGATTTGATGGTATAACATTTATGAAAACTATTAAAAATAGAGGAATCAATATAAATAAGATTGATCTTTTAAATACATTTTCAAGAGAATTTGTTTCTAATAAGGATTTATCAATTAATGATGCACTAATAAAACTTAAAGAAATCGAAAAGGTTAAATCTTATAATCAGTGGGTAGTGTATATTGGTACAGGGCTTGCTTCTGCATGCTTCTCCGTATTATTAGGTTGTACATTAGTAGACTTTTTATTTACATTTATAACATCTATATTTGCTGTTATCCTATTTGATAAAATATTTAGTATAAGTTCCATACCTTCTTTCTCTACACTTGCAGCTTCAATTTTCATAGCTGTTATAGGTGTTAGTTTATCAAGTTTAGGACTTTTGAGTCAACCTAATACACTTATTGTAGGATCTATAATGCCACTTCTTCCTGGAGTTTCATTGATTAAAGGTTTGAGAGACCTTATATCTGGGGATTTAATTTCAGGAGTAGCTAGAGCTTTTGATGCTGCTTTAACAGCAGCTGCAATAGCTGTTGGGGTTGGATTTATTCTTGATATATGGCTTAGATTAGGAGGTATATTATAATGAGTAGCATGCCTTTATATTTACATTTTATATTTAGTTTTTTATCCACTATAGGATTTGCTATATTTTTAAGTGCTCCTAAAAGATCACTTGCTGTGTCAGGCTTAATAGGTGCTGTAGGTTGGGTTTTATATGTATATCTTTTCAATATAACAAATAACCCTATTTTATCAAACTTTGTTCCAGCAACTATCATAGGTGTGGCTAGTGAAGTTTGTGCTAGAAAATTAAAACAACCAGCTATAGTTTTTATAATACCTGGAATAATACCTTTAGTTCCTGGGCTTGGAATGTACAATACAATGCTTTACCTTGTTCAACAGAATTACGAATTAGCAGCATCTACAGGAGCAACTGCTCTTTTAGTTGGAGGCGCTATTTCTCTTGGAGTATTGCTGGTTACTTCACTTGTTAAGACTATAAATACGGTACGATTAAATAAGGCTACTTTTGGATTTAGCAATGTAATAACTAAAAAAGATTCTAACTACGAAAACAATATAATGACAGAAGATAGCGATTTAGATATGGCTATAGACGAAGATCAAAGCGAACATGAAAATGAAGATTTTAAATAGATAACAAAAGAGGGAGTCATAAAACTTCCTCTTTTTAATTCATGTTAAATCCTGTTTAATTTTTACATATTTATTTTATCTATAACCTTACTTATTATAGGTATATATTGTCTGCTTTCCCTAAACTTTGAGTCCTTATTTTTTATAAATAAATAAGATAGTGAAGTTAAAATCAAACCTATTATAGCACTTAATATTTCTTTATTAAAAGAAATATTAATAAAATTTAATATACTATAAGAAGCTATTGTTCCTCCTAAAAGAGCTGCCAAAGGAATTATATATACTATGGATGCAGCTTTTATTACATCTACCGAATCCATGTTAACTTCTACAAAATCACCCACCTTGGCTCCTATAGTATTGTCAACCTCTACAACTATGTCTTTTTTATCAGTAGATGATGCACATTTTCCACAAGATGCACAAGCAGAATGCTTTTGCATTTTTATTTTAGCAGTTATACCATCTACTATTTCTACTACATACCCATGTTGATTCATAACAATCCCCCTATTTTGTAAATTTATTTATAGTTTCCACTAGTTCCGAAATTAACTCATCTGACTGTTGTGTATTTCCCTCTTTTATTGAGTTTGATACACATCCTTTTATATGATTTTCAAGTATTATATTTCCTACTCTATTTATTGCTGACCGTATTGCAGATATTTGAACCAAAATATCTACGCAATACCTCTCATCCTCAACCATTTTTTGAATTCCTTTTACTTGACCTTCAATTCTATTTAATCTCTTTATAATAGCTTCTTTATCATTACTTTTAGCTAATTTTTTCTCCATGTAATTACCTCTTTTTCATTCATATAGTATATTATATATTATTTTACTAAAAAAAAAATAAATACTGCTGAATTTTATCCAACAGTATTTATTATAAATGTACTATTCTTTATCTTTTATATCAACTATTATGTTTAATTCTTCTAATTGAGTTTCTTCAGCTATTGCTGGAGCATTAGTCATCGGGCAAACAGCACTTTGGTTTTTAGGGAATGCTATTACATCTTTTATATTTGTAGTTCCAGCTAGTATCATTATAAGTCTATCAAGCCCAAATGCCATACCAGCATGAGGTGGAGTACCATATTTAAATGCATCTAATAAGAATCCAAATTTTTCTTGAGCTTCTTCTTCAGTAAAACCTAATGCTTTGAACATTTTTTGTTGCACATCAGCATTAAATATTCTAACACTTCCTCCTCCTACTTCATAACCATTTATAACCATATCATAAGCTTTAGCTCTTAAAGAAGCTTTATCATCACTCTCTAATCTTTCTAAATCTTCATCTAATGGAGAAGTGAACGGGTGATGTTTAGCTATCATTCTTCCAGTTTCTTCATCTTCTTCAAATACTGGGAATTCAGTAACCCATAACATTTCATAAGTATTACTGTCTAATAAGTCTAATCTTCTAGCTACTTCTAATCTTACTTGACCTAAAGCATCAAATACTACACTGTCCTTATCTGCAACAAATAATAATAAGTCTCCAGGTTGAGCATACATTTTATTTAATATAGCATTTATTTCTTCTTCTGTGAAGAACTTAGCTATAGGAGATGTTACTTCATTATTTTCTCCAACTTTCATCCAAGCAAGACCTTTTGCTTTATAAGTTTTAGCATGATCTTCTAATTTTCCAATTTGTTTCTTAGAGAAATCTTCGCCTTTACCTTTTACATTTATACCTCTAACACTCATCCCATCTTTAGTAGCATTAGCAAAAACACCAAATCCGCAATTTGCAACTACATCAGATATATTAGTTAATTCATATCCAAATCTAGTATCTGGCTTATCTGATCCATATCTTTCCATAGCTTCAGCATAAGTCATCGCCTTAAGAGGTAAGTTAACCTCTACATTCAATACTTCTTTGAATATTCTTTGTACCATTTTTTCCATTATATCCATAACATCTTCTTGTTCAACAAAAGACATTTCGCAGTCTATTTGAGTAAACTCTGGTTGTCTGTCAGCTCTTAAGTCCTCATCTCTGAAACACTTAACTATTTGGAAGTATCTATCCATTCCACTTACCATTAATAATTGTTTAAATAATTGAGGTGATTGTGGTAGTGCATAGAATTTACCTTCATTTACTCTACTTGGTACTAAATAGTCTCTAGCTCCTTCTGGAGTTGGTTTTATTAAAAATGGTGTTTCTATTTCAAAGAAATTATTTTCTGTTAAGTAATTTCTAACTATACTAGCAACTCTACTTCTTAATATTAAGTTCTTTTGCATAGATGGTTTTCTTAAATCTAAATATCTATATTTAAGTCTTAATTCTTCAGATACATTATCGTCATCTTTTATATATATAGGTGGTGTCTCTGATTTATTTAGTAATTTTAATTCTGTAGCAAATACTTCTATATCACCTGTTGGTAAATTAGGATTTTTAGAAGATCTTTCTGCAACCTTACCCTTTATTGCTATTACATACTCAGATCCTAATTTTTCAGCTTTTGCAAAAGCTTCTGCATTTACATCTGTGTCAAATATTATTTGGCAAATTCCACTTCTATCTCTTAAGTCTACAAATACTAATCCACCTAAGTTTCTTTTCTTTTGTACCCATCCCATAAGTACAACTTCTTCATCTATATTAGATTCTCTTAAGTCTCCACAATAGTGAGTTCTCTTTAATCCGTTTAGAGTCTCCATGTCTTTCCTCCAATATGTTATTAATTATTAAGAATTATCTATAATCTATTTTTTAATTCTTTAACTATTTCACTTAATTTTATAGTAGTTTGTTCTGATGTTGACATATCTTTTAATTTAACTTCATCATTTGATAATTCATCATCACCTATTACTATAGTATATTTTGCATTTAACTTATCTGAATATTTAAATTGAGCTTTTAAACTTCTATCTAAATGATCTTTATCTGCACTTATATGATTTTCTCTTAAATCTTTTAATATTTTAAAACTCTTCGTTTGAGCATTTTCACCTATTGTAGCTATGAATATATCTGTAGCTTTAGGGTTAGGTATTTCTATATCATTATTTTCAAGAGTTAATAATAATCTTTCAACACCAAGAGCAAATCCAATTCCACTAACACCTTTAGGTCCTCCTAGTTGCTCTACTAGTCCATCATATCTACCACCACCACAAACTGTACTTTGTGCTCCTATATCATTTGATATTATTTCAAAAGCAGTCTTTTTGTAGTAGTCAAGTCCTCTAACTATAGTTTTATCAACCTTGAAATTTATACCCATTTCAGTTAAATACTCTTGAACCTTTGCAAAATGATCTTTGCAGTCATCACATAAGTGATCTATCATATATGGAATATCTGCTAAATTTTCTTTACAAACTGGGTTTTTGCAGTCTATAACTCTCATTGGATTTTTTTCTTTTCTCTCGTTACAAGTCTCACATAAAACATCACTTTTTACATCTAGATACTCTTTTAAAATATTATTATATTTTTCTCTACAAGTAGGGCAACCTACTGAGTTTATGCAAGTTTCTAAATTATTTAATCCCACTTCATTGAAAAATTGAACAGCTAAAGCTATAACTTCAGCATCTATAGATGGTTTATCACTACCTAATGTTTCTATTCCAAATTGATGGAATTGTCTTTGTCTTCCAGCTTGAGGTCTTTCGTATCTAAAGCATGGAGTTTGGTAGAATAATTTAGTTGGTTGAGTATCTGCATACATTTTATTTTCAATGAATGCTCTAACTGCACCAGCTGTACCTTCTGGTTTTAGTGTTATACTTCTTTTTCCTTTATCTTCAAAAGTATACATTTCCTTTTGAACGACATCTGTTGTTTCTCCAACACCTCTTTGGAATAACTCTGTATGTTCAAATATAGGAGTTCTTATTTCCTCATATCCAAATAATGCGCATACTTCTCTAAATTTATTTTCAACATAATTCCATTTATATGCATCTTTTGGAGTTATATCTTTAGTTCCTCTTGGAGCTTTAGTTATCATTTTTATATACCTCCTTTTCCTTTCTTTCTATCATTTCATCAACTCTATCTATGTAAATTCCTACATTTTTAACATTGTCAGTTCTTTCAATTCTATCTTCATCTACATATACATATTTGCTGATAGCACCTGCCCCTACAGCAAGATTACTTTGCTTTTCTTCCATAATTTGAATATTATATATACATTCAAATCCTTCTTTAGCATATCCTATGTTTTCAAGGTTTCCAAGCATATGTTTTTGTCTGTACATATAGTAAGGATTAAGCCCCATAGATTTTGCATACTCCATAGATAAATTTATCATACTTATCATCTCTTCATATCTTGTAAGTTCATACTTATCTAGATTTTCTTTTAGTGTAGATGCTCTTTTTATTGCTAATGTATGTACAGTTAAACTCTCTGGAGAAAGTTCTTTTATTCTCTCTAAAGTATTTCTAACCATTACCACGTTTTCATCTACTAAACCTAGTATAATATCCATGTTTATATTATTAAATCCAAGATCTCTAGCCATATTAAAACATCTTACTATATCATCTACGTTATGATCTCTACCTATTTTGACTAAAGTTTCATTATTCATAGTTTGAGGATTTATACTTATTCTAGTAACATTATGCTTTTTCATAACTTCTAACTTTTCTCTATTTATAGTGTCTGGTCTTCCAGCTTCAACTGTAAACTCTTTTATTTTTGTTAAGTCAAGTTCCATAAATAGAGCTTTAATTAAATTATCTAGTTGTTCAGCCTCTAATGTTGTTGGTGTACCTCCACCTATATATAAAGTTTCGATTTCTTTATTAGTCTCTTTTAATAGTTTCGCTAATCCTTTTATTTCCTTTATAATAGCTTTTACGTAATTCTCTCTTAAATGTCCAAATTGTTTCATAGGATTAGAAGGGAATGAGCAATACACACATCTTGTAGGGCAAAAAGGAATACTTACATATAAAGATATTTTGTTTTTATCAATAGGATATATAAATACACGCTCTCTTTTTGCTATATCTAAAGCTAAATCTATTTTTTCATCTTTTATTAAATAATTATCTTTAAGGTTTTGTCTTATTTCAACTTCACTCAGTCCTTCATCTAACAAACTATGGACTATTTTAACAGGTCTTATCCCTGTCAAAATCCCCCATGGAACGTAAGTATCGTACAATTCACTTAAAACCTTAAATATACTTCTCTTTATAATAGTTTTAGATTTCTTTTTTATCTCTTCTTCATTTAAAGAATTTATATTAAAAACTTCTTCTTTGCAAAGCTTTAAATCATTATTTTCATAGTATTTAGTTGTACTCTTTATATAATCTTCATTTTTAATAAACTCATTTATCAAAGCTTTTTCAAATTTTTCATCTTCTTTTATAAATTTAAATTGAGTAGTAAATAACTTGAATAATTCTGCAATTTCATATTTGTAGTCATGTCCTTTTAACTCAATACCTAACATTTAAACTACTCCTTTATTGTTATTCTAAGCAAATACCTTATACTAAATATGGATTAGTTGCTTTTTCTATTCCAATTGTAGTATTTGGTCCATGCCCTGGATATACTATTATATCGTCTTCATATTTTTTTAATCTATTTAATGATTTTTTCATTTGGTTGTCATCTCCACTGTATAAATCAGTTCTTCCCATACTTCCAGCAAACAATGTATCTCCTGTAAACATATGATTTTCTATTTTTACACACATACCACCCTTTGTATGTCCTGGAGTATGTATAAATTTAAGCTTTAATTCTCCTAATTTCATGTTATCTCCATCATTTACATATTTATCTGCATCAAACTCAATTGATCCACAATGCATTCTATAACTTAGGTTTTTCTTTTTATCTAATAATATTTCTTGTTCTTGACCATTTGCTATTATGCATGCATTAGTAGCTTCTTTTAAGTTAGGAACACAGCCTATATGGTCTCCGTGGCCATGAGTAAGTATTATATATTTAACATTTATGAAATTATCTTCTACAAATTTCATTAGATCATCTATTTCTCCACCAGGGTCTATAACTGCACCCTCTCTAGTGTTCTTATCTGCTATTAGATATGTATTTTCTCCAAATAAATGATCTGTAAATTTCTCTATTATCATAATTAAATCCCCCTTAAAAATGTTTTTCAGAATCTATAAGCATTGTAACTGGCCCATCATTTACTAATTCCACCATCATATGAGCTCCAAATTTTCCAGTTCCAACGTTTATGCTTTGTCTTCTTGCTTTTTCTACAAATTCTTCATATAAATCATTAGCTAAGTCTGGTTTAGCTGCTTCTGTAAAATTAGGTCTTCTGCCTTTTCTACAGTCTCCATATAATGTAAATTGAGAAACTACAAGCAACTCTCCATTTATATCTTTAAGAGATAAATTCATTTTTTCATTTTCATCTTCAAATATTCTTAAGTTAACTATCTTTTCTAATAAATAATCTACATCTTTACTACTATCTCCATGAGTTACTCCCAAAAGAACGAGTAACCCTTTATCTATATTTGAAATTTCATTTTCATCTACAGTAACATTAGATGATGATACTCTTTGAACTACAGCTCTCATAGCTCCTCCTTAATTTATAACTCTATAAATATTCTCTACTCCTGGTATTGCTTTTATTTTTTTCATTAAAAGGGTTAAAGTCTCTATACTTTCTACTTCTACAAGTAAGTTTACACT
Organism: Paraclostridium ghonii; assembly: GCF_023653455.1. Lineage (GTDB taxonomy): Bacteria > Bacillota > Clostridia > Peptostreptococcales > Peptostreptococcaceae > Paraclostridium > Paraclostridium ghonii. The sequence goes on along the minus strand of NZ_JAKEDR010000039.1, from coordinate 3,098 downwards.
TACTATATTGTGTTTTCCTTTTCTTGCATTAATTCCATTTAGAGATACTTTTTCTATAGATACAATATGTGTTATATCGTTTATAATTCCCCGTCTATCTTCTGCCTGTATTTGAATTTCTGCTTCAAATTTAGCATTTTTTGTTGTTTCCCAAGAAACCTCTACTAGTCTATTTCTAAAATATTCATTATCTAAATTAGAATTAGGGCAGTCTTTTCTATGAACTGCAACACCTCTTCCTTTTGTTATATATCCAATAATTTCATCTCCAGGTATTGGATTACAACACTTGGCAAATCTAACCAATATATTATCTACACCTTTTACCATAATTCCTTGAGGTGATATTTTTTTTCTTTTCTTAGTATATTCTTGATCTCCTATACTATGTCTATTTATATCATCTACCGTTTTATTTTCTGAGGGTTTTTTAACATATTCTTTTTCATAAAATTCTTTTACTTTAGGAACTATCTGAGACGACATTATCCCACCATAACCTATAGTTGCTATTAAATCCTCCACTGTAGGTTGATTAAATTTTTTCGCCATTTGAACCATATATTTCTCAATAACTGGCTCTTTTGTTGGTATACCATATTTTTTAAACTCCTTCTCTAAAATTAGGCTACCTCTTTCTATATTTTCTTCTCGTCTTTCTTTTTTAAACCATTGTCTTATTTTGGATTTAGCATTAGGAGTTTGTACTATATTTATCCAGTCTCTACTTGGTCCATTTGAGTTTGCAGAAGTTAAAATTTCAACTATATTACCATTTTGTAGTTTGTAGTCTAGAGTAACTATTCTTCCATTAATCTTAGCTCCTACACATTTATTTCCTACATTAGTGTGAACTCTGTATGCAAAGTCAACAGGCGTTGATCCAGCTGGTAATTCTATTACATCTCCGTTTGGAGTGAATACATAAACTTGGCTATTGAACACATCATCTTTTAATGCATCCATAAACTCTTGTGGGTCTTTTAAATCTTTTTCCCACTCCATCATTTGTCTTAACCACTGTAATTTTTCTTCTAATTTGCTTTCTCTAACATTAGCTTTTTCTTCTTTATATTTCCAATGTGCAGCAATTCCGTACTCTGCTATATTATGCATTTCTGTAGTTCTTATTTGAATTTCTACAGGCTCTCCATCTGGTCCTACAACTATAGTATGTAAAGATTGATACATATTAGGTTTTGGCATGGCTATATAATCTTTAAACCTTCCTGGTATTGGTTTCCATAAAGTATGTACCATACCTAAAACTGCATAACAATCTTTCACTGAATTTACTATTATTCTAACTGCCATTAAATCATATATTTCTTCAAAATCTTTATGCTTATTTTTCATTTTTCTATATATACTGTAGAAATGCTTAGGTCTTCCATATATGTCACAATTTATATTAACTTCATCAAATTTTTCCGTAAGAATATCTACTATTCTCTCTATATAAGCTTCCCTTTGACTTCTTTTCTTAGCTACCTTTTCTACTAAATCATAATATCCATCACTATCTATATATCTAAGGGCTATATCTTCTAGTTCCCATTTTACTTTATATATTCCTAGTCTACTTGCAATTCCACCGTATATTTCTAGCGTTTCTGCAGCTTTAGCTTTTGATTTTTCAGGAGACATGAACTTTAAAGTCCTCATGTTGTGTAATCTATCTGCTAACTTTATAAGTATTACTCTTATGTCTTTTGACATAGCCAAAAACATCTTCCTTAAATTCTCCGCTTGTGTTTCTTCCTTAGACTTGTACTTTATTTGTCCAAGTTTTGTAACTCCATCAACAAGGTCTGCGATTTCTTCCCCAAAATCATTCTTTATATCTTCATATGTAAATTCGGTATCTTCAACCACATCATGTAATAAACCAGCAGCTATAGTTTGCATGTCTAGCTCCATATCACAAAGTATATTAGCAACGGCTATTGGATGTATAAAATATGGCTCCCCAGATTTTCTTAATTGCCCTTCATGAGCTTTTTTACCATAGCAATAGGCTTTTTCAATTAAGTCTAAATCTCCATTGGGGGCATATCTTTTTATTTTTTCTATTAGTTCTTGTAATTGCTTATCTTGCATAGCACCACCTATTTTATAGTATAAATTTTGATATATATGAAAATAGTTGGCTTTTTACCAACTATTGAACACTATTAATATTTTACAAGTGAGTTTACATGATATTGAGATATTTTTTCTCTACCGTTTAACTCTTCTAATTCTATTAAAAATTGCATAGAAACAACTTCTCCACCTAATTTTTCTATAAGTTTAGCTGCAGCTTCCATAGTTCCTCCTGTAGCTAATAAATCATCTACTATTGCAACTCTTTTACCTGGTTGTATTGCGTCTTTATGAATTTCTAAAGTATCTGTCCCGTATTCTAATCCATAGTCATACTTTTCAGTTTCTCCTGGTAACTTACCTGGCTTTCTTACCGGTACAAATCCTATACCCATTCCATAGGCCACTGGTGTTCCCATTAAGAACCCTCTTGCCTCTGGTCCAACTATTATATCAACATTTTTATCTTTCAGATCTGCTATTATTTCATCTACCGCAAACTTAAATACTTCTCCGTTGCTTAATAAAGTTGTTATGTCTTTAAATCCTATACCTGGTTTTGGGAAATCTTTAATCTCTCTTATTGAATCTTTTAAGTTCATTTAAATCCTCCTAATAGCTTTGCTTGTATTTATCCTTAAGTTGATTAAGTCCTTGTAGTACCTTACTTGAATCTAAATCAATCTTAGCACTTGGCTTTGGCATAATTTCCATAGTTAAAGTATTACTTTTATCTCCTACCTCAAAATCCATTAAATCTAAATCTTTAAACACATTTAACATAGCAAATAATTTTATTGGTGCTATGTTAAACTTAGATTTAATATCTAATATATCAATTTTTATTTTTTTATATCTAGACATTATTTTATATAAAGTTATAAATTCTTCTCTTTCTGGAATTATACTACTAACAATATTATTTATATATATTAAATCATTTTTATCATAATATTTTATAATTTCACATTGGTTGTCACTATATTCATATAAAAGTGAATATTCATTAATAT
>NZ_JAKEDR010000038.1 GCF_023653455.1 Paraclostridium ghonii | reverse complement strand
ATAAAAAACAATAGTTACAAAAAAATTATAATAGTTAAATTTAAAAAGCTAATTTAGCTATTGTTTTAGCTAATTTTTGCAATGATTAATATAAAAAACAGGTAAAAAATAGCGTGAATTTAGATTATTACAAAAAAAAATAAAAAAATTTTAAACAAAATTCAAATAGGTATGAATCCTTGAAATTGCAATAGATCAACCTTGTTAACAATTGTAACTGTTTTGTAACCAAATTTACTTTTTTTGGGTTTTAGGTGTTTACAAAAACAAAAAATTGTATTAACATTAATAACAAGTTAAAAAAAGTTACGAAAAAGTAACAAATACAAACAATATGAATTTAAAAAGACATTAAGGTCAATAATATATAATTTTAAAAAAATTTATTTAATTGAATGGAGGAATTTTATGAGTATGAATAAAAGAGCAAAGAAATCATTGGTATTAACATTAGGGTTAGTAGTTGGAGGAATGTATACTTCAACAAACAGCATATATGCTGCACAGAAAGAAATAGTTAAACCTGAAAAATTAAATGTAAGAAAAGGACCATCTACAGAAGATTCTAAAATAGGATCATTAGATAGGGGAATGGTTGTTGAAATATTAGAAACAAGTAACGGATGGAATAAAGTTAAACTTTCAGATGGAAAAGAAGGTTGGGTAAGTGGAGATTACACTGCTAAAGAAAAAGGGACTGTAACAGCTAATGAGTTGAATGTAAGAAAAGGACCATCTGTAGAAGATGATAAAATAGGATCATTAGAAAAAGGAACAGCTATAGAAATATTAGAAGATCAAGATAATTGGTATAAAGTGAAATTTGATGATAACACAGAAGGATGGATATCTGCAGATTATGTATTAACTGAATCACAAGCTAACGAGCAAGGTAAAAAAGTTGAATCAAAAGAAAATACATCAGACAAAGCTACAAATGAAGTAGAGCAAAAAAATGATACAGTTAATAAAGAATCAAAATCTGAAGAAGTAAACAATAAAGAAGTAAAATCTGAAGAGGTAGTATCAAACAAAAAACAAAACAATGATCAAAAAACTACTTCAAATGAATCATCAAAACCTGAAGAAAAAGCTTCATCAAATAATAACAAAGGAAGATTAATGACTGTGAATGCAAGTGCTTACTCAGGTCATAGTATAACTGCTACAGGAACAACTCCAAGATGGGGAACTATAGCCGTAGACCCTTCAGTTATACCTTATGGAACAAAGGTTTATATACCTAAATTTGATATGGTATTTACTGCAGAAGACTGTGGAGGAGCTATAAAGGGAAATAAAATAGATATATTTATGAACAGTGAATCAGACTGTACAAACTTCGGAAGACAAAATTTAGAAATACAAATATTAGGATAATAAAAGTAGAAGTCTCTTAAGAGGCTTCTTTTTTGTATGCCTTTATATCTATTTAAATAGATTTTAAAGTGTTTAGAGAGGCTAAAGGTATGTTATGTATTAAAAATATTAAATAAAGCTGAAATTTAAGATTTGAAAGTTAGTAAATAAATTTAAAAAATTGTACTAATGAATTTAATTTGAAGTATATTTTAGTGTGAAAAAATCAATTGTACTAATATTAATTTTGGAAAGTGATGAAATTTATTATCAATTGCGATATACTATTATAATAGTGATAGGAGGTTTCACGATGGAAAATATAAATAAATTTCAAAGCTTTATAATATTATTAATGGTTGCTATTGGAATCTTTATTGGACAATTTGATATAATTAAGACTTATAGTGAGTATTTAATAATGCCTTCGTTAATGGTAATGTTATTTTTAGTATTCTTACAAATTCCATTAAAAGATATTGTTAAGTCTTTTAGCAATAAAAAATTTACTATGACAGCAATTTGTATAAACTTTATATGGACACCTATTCTTATATTTATACTTGGAAGATTGTTCTTAGGAGATAAACCAAGTCTATTGATTGGGTTTGTTATGTTGATGGTAACTCCATGTACGGATTGGTATTTAATTTTTACTGGAATAACTAAAGGTAATGTTGCATTAGGAGCATCTATACTACCTTTAAATTTAATATTACAATTAGTTCTACTTCCAATATATGTATTTTTAATAGGAGGATCTAGTGTAGATATAGAGGTAATTAGTTTATTAAAAGGAGTAGTTACAAGCTTAATTATCCCCTTAGTTTTAGCTGTTATTTTTAGAAAGATAATTATAAATAAAAAGGGAAAAAAAGTTTTTGAAGAAACAATAACTACAAAAGCTTGTGATTTTCAAGGGTATTTCTTAAATATAGCTATCATTTTCATGTTTGCATCACAGGGAAAAATTTTAATTAACCACCCTGAAGTACTTTTACAATTATTGATACCTGTATTGTCATTTTTCATAATAAACTTATTAGTAGGAAGTTTTGTTGGTAAATATATAAAATTAACTAAAGAGGATTCTATAGCATTAAATTTTACAACCCTTGCTAGAAATTCTCCTATAGCATTAGCTATAGCTGTAGCTACTTTTCCAGATAACCCATTGATAGCATTGGTTCTTATAATAGGTCCATTAATAGAATTACCTGTACTTTTTATAGTATCTAAAATACTTTTAAATAAAAACGATACATTATTTAAAGGATATATATAACATATATTCTTGGGTTATAGAGAAATAGCTACTTTTATAAATAGTAAAAGTAGCTATTTTTAGTTTCTAAATAGATGATTTTCAGAAACTAATTTATCTAGTATCATATGTCATATTAATTTATAAAGTATTCTATTCTTACAATTGATATATTTATCAATTTAATAAGAATATTAAAAAATAAAAAAGTCTAACCTTTGTTTAAGTACTTAACTTATCTATGTTATAGATAGGTTTTTGTATATATAATATCCAGTATAAAAGGGAAAGATAGACAATATAGTCTCCATAATTTCTACATAATTACAATTTATAATTCATTAGGGAAAAAGACTATTTCCAAAGGAGGATAGTTATAATATGATTGAAAAAATAAATCAAATGATATCACAAGGACAAGTCATACAATTAAGTGAGTATTTACAAAATATTAATCCTGTTGATATATCAAAATTACTTATGGAGTTAAGTAGTAAGGACTTAATACTAACATTTAGACTATTACCAAAAGATAAAGCTGCTGAGGCTTTCTCTTATTTAGATAAAGAATACCAAATGAAAATAATAGAAAAAATAACAGATAGTGAAGTCGAAGAAATAATAGAACAGTTATTTTTAGATGATACTGTTGACTTTATAGAAGAACTTCCATCAAATGTAGTAAAAAAGGTATTAAGAAATACTTCACAAGAAAAAAGAAATCTTATTAATCAATTTTTAAAATATGAGCAATATTCTGCAGGATCAATAATGACAATTGAATTTGTAGAATTGAAAGAGAATATGAATGTTAAAGATGCTATAGCTAGTATAAGACACACAAAATTAGATAAAGAGATAATAGAGATATGCTTTGTAATTGATAAAAACAGAAAATTAAAGGGAAGTATATCTTTACAAGATTTAATTGTAAGTAGCGATGATACGTCTATATCAAAACTAACTGATACCAATATAGTGTTTACAACAACTACAGAAGATCAAGAGAAAGTAGCTAAATTATTTAAAGAATATGATTTAATATGCATGGCTGTAGTTGATAAAGAAGGTAGATTAGTAGGGATTATAACTGCTGATGATATTATAGATATTATAGAAAAGGAAAATACAGAGGATTTTCAAAAAATGGCAGCAATGAAGCCAAGTGAAGAACCGTATTTAAAGACACCTGTTTTAGAGCTAGCTAAACATAGAGTAATATGGCTTTTAGTTCTTATGATATCGGCAACAATAACCGGTAGTATAATCAAGCAGTTTGATGAAGTTATACAATCAGTTGTAATATTAGCGGCATTTATACCTATGCTTATGGATACGGGAGGTAATTCAGGCTCTCAATCAGCAACATTAGTAATAAGAGGATTGGCATTAGGAGATATACAGATAAAAGATTATCTAAAAGTAATGTGGAAAGAATTTAGAGTAGGTTTAGTAGTTGCCTTCGTACTTGCAGTGGTTAATTTTCTAAGAATATACTTTTTAGAAAGCACAGATATAATGGTAACTTTAACTATATGTATTAGTTTGTTTTTTACTGTAATTATAGCTAAAGTTACAGGTAGTATATTACCTATAATTGCAAAAAAACTAAAGTTTGATCCGGCTATAATGGCTAGCCCTCTTATAACCACAATAGTAGATACATTTGCCCTAATTATATACTTTAGCTTAGCGAGAGTGTTTTTAGGTATATAAGTATAAGAGAGGAGATTGAGAATATGGATAAATTCACAATAAAGAATATAAGAAAATTAAATTGGAAATTAATATTAAACGTTACTATTATATTTATATTTGGGCTTGTAATGTTGACAACGGCAACTCATGCAAATATAACTGGGAACTATAAATACATAATAAAACAATTATTAGCGTTTGGAATAGGTCTGGCTTTAATAATTTGTATTATAAAAATAGATTATGTGAAAATGGGAAAGTTCTATAAATTTTTCTATATATCAACTATAATATTATTATTAATTATATGGGTACCTGGATTAGGAGTAGTACAAGAGGGATCTAGAAGGTGGATAAAATTAGGACCTCTGTATCTTCAAACATCAGAAATTGCAAAACTTACATTTATAATAAGTTATGCTAAGATTGCACAAAGCTACAAAGGAAAACTAAATACAGTGAAAGAAATAATACCAGCCATGCTGAAAGCTATGCCAGTATTATTTTTAATGTTAATGCAGCCAGACTTAGGGGGAACTATAGTATTTATATGCATAATGTTTGGAATGTTGTTTGTATCAGGACTTAATGGGAAAATAATAAGAAATACTATTTTAATAGGAATATTATTATTGCCCTTAATTTATAATATTTTAGCACCCCATCAAAAAGTCAGAATAGAAGCATTTTTAAATCCTAATGATTTGAGTTACAAAGGAAACTATCAAGTCGTTCAATCCATGATAGCTATAGGATCAGGTGGAATAAAAGGAAAAGGACTTTACGAAGGAACACAAAGTCAAAATGGATTTTTACCAGTGCCAGACAGTGACTTTATATTTGCTGTTATAGGTGAAGAGCTAGGATTGATAGGAATGGGGTTTGTAGTGTTCCTATATGGAATGTTTTTGTTAAATATGATAAAAGAGGCAGAAGAATCGAAAGACTTCTATGGGACTTTAATTATAGTGGGAGTAGCTAGTATGTTTAGTTATCAGATTATTCAAAATATAGGTATGACTATGGCATTAATACCTGTTACTGGATTAACATTGCCATTTATTAGTTATGGTGCGAGTTCTTTAGTTGGATCACTAGCAGCAGTAGGGTTAGTTCTTAATGTTGGAATGAGAAAAAGAAAAATAAACTTTTAAAATTTAATTAATATGAGATGAGGTAGATTATGATAAACATACTACTTGTAGATGATGAAAAAAAAATTTGTGAATTTGTAAAAGCTTATTTAGATAAAGAAGGTTATAAAACTCATATAGCTCATGATGGAAATGATGCTATAAAATATCTTGATAAAAATCAATACGATATAGTTTTGCTAGATAGAATGTTACCAGATATAACTGGAGAGGAAATTTGTAATTATATACGAAATAATTGCAAATTTAAAAATGTAGCTATAATCATGTTAAGTGCAAAAACTGAAGATGATGATAGAATTGAAGGGTTTGAATTAGGTTGTGATGATTATATATGCAAACCATTTAATATAAAGGAGTTAATACTTAGAATAAAAGCTGTATTAAAGAGAAGTTATAGTGTAGAAGATATTGAAACTATAAAATTTAAAAATCAAATAGAGATAAACGCAAAAACACATGAAGTAAAAGTTAGAAGTAAAAGTGTTATTTTAACAAATACAGAATATAAGTTATTATTAGTAATGGCATCTAATCCTAAAAAAATATATACAAGAGAAGAACTTTTAGAAAATGTAGTAGAGGACCACTTAGAAAAATTTGATAGAGTGATAGATAGTCATATTAAAAATTTAAGACAAAAGATAGAAGTTGATTCTAGAAATTGTAAAATAATAAAAACTGTTTATGGAGTGGGGTATAAATTTGAGGAATAGGAAAAAGTATATTTCACTCAATAGTCAAATTTTAATAGCATTTTCAATTATAGTTATTCTAATAACACTTGTTATTTTTATGTTTATAAATTTATCATTTAAAAATGTATTTAGCAAATATGTTGATTATAACAATAAAGAAGAAGTAAATCACCTTGTATTTGACTTGCAAAATGTATATAAAGAGAATAAATGGGATGTAGAAACTATAAAACTTTTAGGTGAAGATGCTCTAAGAAAAGGTATAGCACTAGAAGTTTACGATATAGATGGAAATTTAGTATGGAGTGCTTTTGAAGATGAAAAATTATTGTCAAATCAAACCTTAAATACAATTAAAAAAAATATGAAAAGTATTAATCAAAATTGGAATGGTAAATTAAAGGAATATAAGTTTGATATATATGAAAATGAAAAATTGGTAGGATATGAAAGAATAATACACTATGATTCTATTTACTATATGGAAGATGACCTTGAATTTTTAAAAATGATGAATGAATTTATGCTATTTATAAGTGTAATATCTATAATAAGCGTAATAATAATATCTGCAATAATCTCAAAGTCTATTTCTAACCCTATAAAAAATGTATCGCAAATAGCTAAAGTTATAGGAGGAGGAAATTATAAAAATAAATTAAATTACAAAAGTAACATAAAAGAAGTTAATGAGCTTACAAAATCTATAGATATGCTAGCAGATGAACTAAACAAGCAAGAACTTTTAAGAAAACAATTAACGACTGATATATCTCATGAACTTAGAACACCTGTAACAAATATTCAAGGGCATCTAGATGCTATAATTGATGGTATATGGGAAGCAACACCTGAAAGACTTATAAGTATTAGGGAGGAAGTTCAAAGGCTAGGAAAATTAATCGGATCACTTAAAAATTTATCTACATTTGATAGTGAAGTAAGCAAATTAAACAAAAGTAAAACTAACTTAAGTAATTTTATAAAAAACATAACATATACATATGAATCAAAAGCTCTAGAAAAAAATATAAAAATAGAATATAACATGGAAGAAGTTTTTGCATATATAGATAAAGAAAAATTTTCTCAAGTTATAGTAAATATCTTAGTTAATGCAATAAAATATACAAGACATGGAGGAAATATTTTTATAAAAGTATATAGCTATGATGATAGTGTAAATATATCTATAAAAGATAATGGTATCGGTATACCAAAAGAAGAATTAAGTTATATATTTGAAAGATTTTACAGGGTTGATAAGTCAAGATCAAAAGATACTGGGGGAATTGGAGTTGGACTAGCTATAGCTAAAGCTATAGTGAATGAACATGGAGGCAATATTTTAGTATATAGCAAATTAGAAGAGGGAACTGAGTTTATAATTAAATTAGCAAATATATAAATAAACTATAACTTATTTATTGACAATAATAAATTTTATATAGTATATTTAAGATAGCACAAAGAGGTGCATTAAGAAGCGATGAAGCTCCATAGATTAATCTATGGAGCTTTTTTGTACTTAAATTTGTACTTTAAAAAGAAAAGGGGAAATAGAATGTACAACTTTGAAATAAAAACCAAGATAAGCTGTGGTACAGGAGCTTTAAAGTCATTGAAAGATATAAATAGTAAAAAAATATTTATAATAACAGACCCATTTATGGTTGAATCTAAAACAATAGATAAAATATTAATCAATTTAGATGATAATGATTATAGTATATTTAGTGAGATAGTACCAGATCCTCCTATTGAAATAGTGGTAAAAGGAATGGAGCAAATAAAAGACTATTCTCCGAATATAATTATTGCATTAGGTGGCGGTTCTGCTATTGATGCTGCTAAAGCTATTATGGATTTCTCAAAACAAATTTTTAAGATAGATGAAATTGAATTTATAGCAATTCCTACAACTAGTGGAACAGGATCTGAAGTGACTTCTTTTTCTGTAATAACAGATTCACAAAAAGGGACAAAGTACCCACTTGTTTCAAAAAATTTAATACCTGATAAAGCTATATTAGATCCTGAATTAGTAAAGACTGTTCCAAATTTTATAACAGCAGATACTGGAATGGATGTATTAACACATGCTATAGAAGCTTATGTTTCTACAAACAGTAATGATTTTTCAGATGCATTAGCAGAAAAATCTATAAAACTTGTACATGAGTATTTGATCAATGCTTACAAAGATGGATTAAATTTAGAAGCAAGAGAAAAAATGCACAATGCATCATGTATGGCAGGAATTGCATTTAATCAGGCATCACTAGGGTTAAATCATGGAATAGCGCATATCGTAGGTGCAAAATTTCACATACCTCATGGAAGAATTAATTCCATATTACTTCCTTATGTTATAGAATATAATGCTGATATTTCAGGATACAATAATGCATCTTATTCAGATACAGCTAAAAAATATGCACAGATAGCTAAGATGTTAGGATTAGAATGCTCAAATACAAGATTAGGAGTTAAAAGTTTAGTAAATGAAATTAAGAAAATGCAAAAAAATATGAAGATGCCTATGAAATTAACAGATTGTAAAGTAAGTAAAAGTGATGTAGAAAAATTATTACCAGAAATTGCACAACTAGCTTTAAAAGATGGATGTACCAAGACGAATCCAAGAATTCCTAATGCTTCAGATGTAACTGACATATTAAAACAAATAATCTAATAAACACTGAAAAAAATAGCTATTTAAATATTTTAAAATAAATATTGACAAGTGGAAAACGTATATCTATAATTAAATTATCACAAAGGTGTGATAATTGATTAAAAAGCAACGAAGCTTCTTAAAGATATATTTATAGTATATATTTTTAAGGAGCTTTATTTGATTTAAGAAAGAAGGTTTCAAAATGACAGAAGAAACTAAAAGTAGAGTTATTCAGGAATACGTTCCTGGTAAACAAGTTACACTAGCACATGTAATAGCAAATCCAAATGAAGATATATACAAAAAATTAGGACTTATAATAGATAAAAAGGATGCAATAGGCATACTTACAATTACTCCAAGTGAGGCATCAATTATAGCAGCTGATGTAGCAACAAAAGCATCAGGGGTTCAATTAGGTTTCATCGATAGATTTAGTGGGTCTGTAGTTGTCACAGGAGATATAAGTTCTGTAGAATCAGCACTTAATGAAGTTGTAGAAGTGTTAGGAAATATGTTAAACTTTACATCAACAAAGATAACGAGGACTTAATTATGAAAAATATAATATTTATGGGTAAAACAGGTAGTGGAAAAACAACACTATGCCAAAAACTTGATGATTTAGAAATAAAGTATAATAAAACTCAATCGGTTGAGTTATACAATAAATCAATAGATACGCCTGGAGAGTATATTGAAAATAGGAGTTTATATAGCGCACTTATAACTACAGCTGTAGATGCAAAAACTATAGCATTAGTATATGACCCTACACAAAGTGAAGGATATATTGCACCAGGGTTTGCTAGTATGTTTGCTAAAGATGTAATAGGAATAATTACAAAAATAGATATAGCAAAAGAAGATGAAATTACACTAGCAAAAGAAAAATTAAAGATGGCAGGCGTTAGTAAAGTATTTTTAGTAGACACTATCAAGGGCATAGGTATTAATGAATTATTTGAATATTTAAGTTAGTTAAAGTGAGGTGGCGACATATGAAAGGGAATATATTAGTAGTCGATGATGAACCAATAATAAGAATGGATATAAAAGACATTTTAACTGATAGAGGATATAACGTTGTAGGAGAAGCCTGTGATGGATTTGAAGCTGTAGAAGAATGCAAAAAGCATAATCCGGATTTAGTTATAATGGATATAGATATGCCAATGTTAGATGGACTTAAAGCTGGAAAGATAATAACAAAAGAGAATTTAGCAGGAGGAATACTTTTATCAACTTCTTTTGAAGGAGATGAGTATTTGAAAAAAGCAAAAGAAATAGGGGCCTTTGGGTACTTGGTAAAACCTATTGATGAAAAAATATTCATACCTACTATTGAAATGTGTATAGGTAAAGTAAGAGAATTTGAGAAGATGAAAAAAGACCTAGATAAAATAAGCAATAAATTGACAGAAAGGAAGTTAGTCGAAAGAGCTAAAGGGATACTTATAAGAGAGTTTGAAATTGATGAGGAAGAAGCATATACAAGAATAAGAAAACTCAGCATGGACAAAAGAGTTTCTATGCTTGAAATTGCAAAAATAATTATTATAGGTTATGAGGAATAAACATATGATAAAAAAAATATGTAAAGAGTACTCTAACTTAAATAGTGAAGAAATTGATAAAATAATTGATATTTCAAAATCCTTAGATCTAATGGCTAACTTTTATGAAAGCGATGTCTTTATAGATGTATTAATTAAAAATCAAGCAGAGGCTATTGTAGTAGCTCATGGGAAAGCAAAAAATAAGTCGATATACAAACAGAATGTAGTAGGAAAGAAAGCTTTAAATGTAAATGAACCAGGAGTTATAAATACACTATTAACAGGAAATGCCTCAAGAGACATAAAGGCTTTAACACAAGAGTATAAGCTTGTGAAGCAAAGTATACAACCAATAGAATTAAACAATAAAACAATTGCAGTATTAATAGTAGAAAAAGATATAAGTAAAGAACTAAAAAATGAATTTGAAACTAATAAAAAAGAGTCTAGAGCTTTAATAAATTTAATAAAACATAATAGTTTTATAACAGACAATCTAAACGCTGCAATACTTATATTTGATAAATATGGAAATTTAAAGTTTAAAAATAAAAATACTTTAAAAATATATGAGTCTATAGGTATTAATCAAGAATTAGAAGATGTTAAATATGATGATATATCATTAGATAATGAAAAATTTATAAATATTATAAACGATGATAAAATAGAGCAAATAAAAGAAGTAAGAAAAAATGAGTGCTTCTTTGAAGTAAAAACAATAATTAGAAAATCTGAAGAACTTAGAGTTATTCAAATAATACAAGATATAACTAAATTGAAAGAAAAAGAAGCTGAACTAGTTTTTAAATCAATTGCGGTTAAAGAAACTCATCATAGAGTTAAAAATAATCTTCAAACAGTAATATCCCTGCTTAGAAAACAAAGTAGACTAACAGATAACGAAGAAGTTAAGATATGTCTAGATAATGTAACCAACAGGGTATTTGCCATACTATCTAATCATCATTTGCTATCAAAGCAAATCGATAATAGTATAAGCATAACGCAAGCTGTAAACTTATTAATCAGTAATATCCAAGGTGGATATTGTGATGATAAAAATATAAATATATATATTACAGGTGAAGATTTTAAAATAAATGGAGATAAATCAAGTGCATTATTACTAGCTATAAATGAAGCTATTCAAAACTGTTACGATCATGCTTTTGAAGGAAAGGATAGTGGTAACATTCAAGTTTTAGTAAATGAAGAAGAAAATAAAAAAATTATAGCTATTGTTGATGATGGAATTGGATTTAAAAATGATACTGAGTTAAAAACTAATTTAGGAACATTTATAATAGATGGATATATAAAGCAGGTTTTAAAGGGTGAGATTGAAAAAATATCTAGTGATAAAGGAACAAAAATAATTTTTAAAATTCCAAAATAAATGAATATAGAAAATAATAACTATATCTACAAAGTGGTAGTATTAATTGAGCAAAGGGGCTTAAGGTTATTAATAAGTTAGGTAATTATATACCTAAATTTATTATAACTTTAAGCCTCTTTGCTTGTTTAAAACACACTTTGTGCATGGAGGTGAATAAATGAAAGAAGAGTTATTAAGTGTTGGAATTGACATAGGAACAAGCACTACACAACTTATATTTTCAAAACTAATAGTAGAAAATATGGCTTCAAGTTTTTCAGTTCCAAGAATTAGTATTGTAGATAAAGAAATTATTTACAAGAGTGAAGTTTATTTTACTCCACTCATTTCTAACACTGAAATTGATAGAGATAAGATTAAACAATTAGTAGAACTGGAGTACGAAAAAGCTAATATTTGCAAATCAGATATACAAACTGGAGCAGTTATTATAACAGGTGAAACTGCGAGAAAAAAAAATGCAAATGATGTACTTCATTCATTAAGTGGTTTTGCAGGAGATTTTGTAGTTGCAACAGCTGGACCTGATTTAGAAAGTATTATTTCTGGAAAAGGTGCAGGAGCACATATATATTCAAAAAAGCACTCAACGAGTGTTGTAAATCTAGACATAGGAGGAGGAACAACAAATTTAGCTCTTTTTAAAAGAGGAGAAGTTTGTGACACTGGATGTTTAGACATAGGTGGAAGACTTATAAAAATTGATAAAGATACCAAAAAAATTATATATATATCACCTAAAATTGAAGAAATTATAAAAAATAACAATTTAAATTTAAGATTAGGAACTATAGCTACGATTGAGAATTTAACTCCAATAATTAATAAAATGGTTGATCTGCTACTTGAAAGCGTAGGGATAAAACCTAAAAGTGAATTACTTGATTATATAGTTACCAATAAAAATATTAAATTAGATGAAGATATAAAATGTATATCTTTCTCTGGAGGAGTTGCAGATTACGTTTATTATGATGGATATATAGATGACTATTTTAAATATGGAGATATAGGTATTTTACTTGGTCAAGCTATTAAAAATTGTGAAGAATTTAAAAATCTTAAAATTATAAGATCTATGGAAACTATAAGAGCAACAGTTGTTGGAGCTGGATCTCATACAACAGAGGTTAGTGGAAGTACTATAACTTATACGAGTGAAAGTTTTCCACTTAAAAATTTACCAGTTTTAAAACTATCTAAAGAAGATGAAATAGGAGATAGTGCACATATAAGTAAAGCAATAAAAAATAAATTAAATTGGTTTAAATTAGAAAATGATCTTCAAAATATTGTAATTGCTATTGAAGGGAAATCTAATCCGAGTTTTTTGGATATACAAACTTATGCAGATGGATTAGTAGAGGGAATGCAAGAAATAATTCTCAATGATTTAGAATTTATAGTTATTGTTGAATGTGACATGGCTAAAGTTTTAGGTCAAAGCATTTACTCAAAATTGAATTTTAAAAAGAATTTAATATGCTTAGATAGCGTTAAAGTTGAAAATGGAGATTATATAGACATTGGAAAGCCAATAGCACAAGGTCAAGTATTACCAGTAGTAATAAAAACACTGGTTTTTAACTAATAAAAGGAGGTAGGTCAATGATTTTACAAACGAAACTATTTGGACATACGTATAAGTTTAATGGATTATACGATGTAATGGCTAAGGCTAATGAAGAAAAATCAGGAGATAAGTTAGCAGGCGTTGCAGCGACTTCTTCAGAAGAAAGAGTTGCAGCTAAGGTTGTATTATCTCACATAAAGCTAGAAGATATAAAAAACAATCCAGCAGTACCTTATGAAATAGACGAAGTTACAAGAATAATAATAGATGATTTAAATGAGAGAATATACGAAGAAATAAAGGATTGGACAGTATCAGATTTAAGAGAATGGTTACTAGATTCAAATACTACAAGTCATGATATAAGTAGAATTTCAAGAGGGTTAACTTCTGAAATGATAGCTGCAGTTGCAAAATTAATGTCTAATATGGACTTAGTATATGCAGCTAAAAAAATAATTGTAAAAGCACACTGTAACACAACAATAGGAGAACCAGGAACTTTATCAGCAAGACTTCAACCAAATCATCCAACAGATGATCCAGATGGAATATTGGCATCTCTTTTAGAAGGATTAACTTATGGTATAGGAGATGCAGTACTTGGATTAAACCCTGTTGATGATTCAGTTGAAAGTGTAACTAAGGTTTTAAAAAGATTTGAAGAAGTAAAGCAAAAATTTGATATACCTACTCAGATTTGCGTACTTGCACATGTTACAACTCAAATGGAAGCTGTGAAAAAAGGTGCTCCTACAGACCTTATATTCCAATCAATTGCAGGTTCTCAAAAGGGAAATGAAGCATTTGGATTTGATGCTTCAACAATTGAAGAAGCTAGACAATTAGTTTTAAAACAAGGAACTTGTACAGGACCAAATGTAATGTACTTTGAAACAGGACAAGGTTCAGAACTTTCATCAGAAGCTCACCATGGAATAGACCAAGTTACTATGGAAGCTAGATGTTATGGATTTGCAAAAAGATTTAGCCCATTTTTAGTTAACACAGTTGTTGGATTTATAGGGCCAGAATATTTATACGATTCAAAAGAAGTTATAAGAGCAGGGCTTGAAGATCACTTTATGGGTAAATTAAGCGGGCTACCAATGGGGGTAGATGCTTGTTATACAAACCATATGAAAGCAGACCAAAATGATATAGAGAATTTGGCTATTTTATTAACGGCAGCAGGATGTACATACTTTATGGGAATACCTCATGGAGATGATGTAATGCTTAACTATCAAACTACAGGATATCATGAAACAGCTGCACTTAGAGAAATGTTTGGATTAACAGCAATTAAGAAGTTTGATAGCTGGTTAGAAAACATGGAATTTAGCAAAGATGGTAAGTTGATAGAAAAAGCAGGAGATGCATCTATATTATTAGGATAGGGGGCTAAGTTATGAACGAAAAGGATTTAAAAGCATTAGTAGAGCAACTAGTTGGCCAAATGGTTGGGCAAATTGATACAAACTCAATAAACGAGGTAACGAATCAAGTTACTAAACAAATAGATAAAAATGATGATTTTATAGAAGATATAACAAGTGTAGATATAAAGAAACAATTATTAGTTGAAAATCCAAAGGATAAAGATGCTTATTTAGATATGAAAGCAAAAACTCCTGCAAGATTAGGAACAGGAAGATGTGGAGCAAGATATAAGACGTCTACAGCACTGAGATTTAGAGCAGACCATGCTGCAGCACAAGATTCAGTTTTCTCATATGTTTGTGATGAATTTATAAAAGAAAACAACTTATTTGAAGTAGAAACACTTTGTGAAAGCAAAGATGAATACATCACAAGACCAGATCTTGGAAGAAGATTTTCTAAAGAAACTATGGATAAGATAAAATCTAAGTTTGGAACTAATCAAAAGGTATTATTAATGGCTGGAGATGGATTAAGTTCAGCAGCAATAGAAGCTAATTTAAAAGATATAGTACCATCTATAAATCAAGGTTTAAAAATGTATGGAATAGACTCTAGTGAAATATTATTTGTTAAACATTGTAGAGTTGGAGCTATGGATCATCTAGGAGAAGAATTAGGAAGCGAAGTTATATGTATGTTAGTAGGAGAAAGACCTGGACTTGTAACTGCAGAGTCTATGTCAGCATACATTGCATACAAACCATATATAGGAATGGCAGAAGCTAAGAGAACTGTTATATCAAATATCCACAAAGGTGGAACTACAGCAGTTGAGGCTGGTGCACACATAGCAGAATTAATAAAAACTATGTTAGAGAAAAAAGTTTCAGGAATAGATCTTAAGTAATCTATATAGGAGGAGTTAAACTATGAAAAATGATGCAATACGCCCTAATGTCCTAGGAGTAAAAATAATTTCAAATGTAAGTCCAGAAATGGCTAAAAAATTAAATCTAGAACAACATCATAAAAGTTTAGGATTAATAACAGCTGATTGTGATGATGTAACATATACTGCTTTAGATGAAGCAACAAAAGCTGCTGAAGTAGATGTAGTTTATGCAAAATCAATGTATGCAGGAGCTGCAAACGCTTCAACAAAACTAGCTGGAGAAGTAATAGGGATTATAGCAGGACCAAGTCCAGCAGAAGTAAGAAGTGGATTAAATGCAGTTTTAGACTTTATGGAATATGGAGCAACTTTTATAAGTGCTAATGATGATGATTCAATAGCATACTATGCTCACTGTGTTTCAAGAATAGGAACTTACCTTTCTAAGGTAGCAAACATAAGAGAAGGAGAGGCATTAGCTTACTTAGTAGCACCTCCACTTGAAGCAATGTATGCTTTAGATGCAGCACTTAAAGCAGCAGACGTTTCTTTATGTGAGTTATTTGAACCACCTACAGAAACAAACTTTGCAGGAGCACTTCTTACAGGTTCGCAGTCAGCTTGTAAGGCAGCATGTGATGCTTTTGCACAAGCGGTTATAGCTGTAGCAGATAACCCAACAGGATTTTAAGGTTAGACAATGAATGCTTTAGGATTAGTTGAAACAATTGGTTATGTTGCTGCGATAGAAGCTTTAGATGTTTGCTTAAAGTCTGCAAGCGTAGAAGTTGTTGGAATACAAAAGGTAGGACAAGGCATAGTTACAATTGAGGTAACCGGAGATGTTGGAGCTGTACAATCAGCAGTAGAAGCTGCAAAATATGCTGTCGATAAAGTAGGAGTATTAAGATCTACTCATGTAATACCAAGACTGCATGGTGATGTGCATAATGCCTTGTTTAAAAAAGAATATATTAAAAGTGTAGAAGAAACTTTACATGAAATAGAAGAAAAAGAAATGAAAGCCGAAGCTGAAGATATTCAAGAAGTAATAGAAATAGATGATGTAAAAGAAGAAGAACACGATGATAAGAAAGATGAGTTAGAAAAACCTAATTTATCAAATCTTAGTGTAAAAGAACTTAAAAACTTAGCTAAGTCATTGGGATCAACTATGACATCTAAAGAACTAAATGCTTTAAAGAAAGAAGAATTAATTTCTTTAGTAGATAAGTTTTATAGAGAGGATGAATAACGATGACACTTTTAGATAAAGATTTAGTATCTATACAAGAAGTTAGAACTCTTGTAAAAAATGCTAAAGCTGCACAGCAAAAACTAGAATCTATGAATCAAGAACAAATAGATAAAATAGTAAAAGCTATTGCAGATGCAGGATTTAAAAATGCTGAAAAATTAGCTAAAATGGCTAATGAAGAAACTGGATTTGGAAAATATGAAGATAAAATAATCAAAAATGTATTTGCATCTAAGATGGTTTATGAAACTTTAAAAGATACAAAAACAGTTGGGATAATAGGTGAAGATAAAGAAAATAAAACTATAGACATAGCAACTCCAGTTGGAGTAGTAGCTGGACTTATACCATCAACTAACCCAACATCTACGGTAATATATAAAGCTATGATTGCTTTAAAAGGTGGAAACACTATAGTATTTTCTCCACACCCAAATGCTAAAAAATGTATCCTTGAAACTGTAGAAATAATAAGAAATGCAGCGGTTAATGCAGGATGCCCCAAAGATGCAATAGGATGTATAAGTACACCTAGCTTACAAGGCACGAGTGAATTAATGAAGCATAAACTAACTTCATTAATACTTGCAACAGGTGGAGAAGCAATGGTTAAAGCTGCATATTCATCAGGAACACCAGCTATAGGGGTTGGACCTGGAAATGGACCGGCTTTTATAGATAAAAGTGCAGATATCAAGTTAGCTGTTAAGAGAATAATAGACTCTAAAACATTTGACAATGGAACTATATGTGCATCAGAACAATCTATAGTAATAGAAGAATCTATTGAAAATGAAGTTGTAAGTGAACTTAAAAATCAAGGAGCCTATTTCTTAAATGAAGATGAAAGCGAAAAACTTTCAAAATTCATAATGAGAGCTAATGGGACTATGAATCCTCAAATAGTTGGGAAAAGCGTTGAAACTATTTGTAAATTAGCAAATTTAAACAACGTACCAAGCTCAGCTAAAGTTTTAGTAGCAAGAGAGACAAAAGTAGGACCAGATGTAGCTTATTCTAGAGAAAAGCTTACACCAATACTTGCATTTTATGTAGAAAAAAATATAGATTCTATAATAACTAGATGTAGAGAAATACTATTAAATGAAGGTGCTGGGCATACATTCTCAATGCATGCAAACAATGAAGAACTAGTAAAAATATTTGCTCTTCATATGCCAGTATCTAGAATTTTAGTAAACACTCCATCTACTCTTGGAGGAATAGGAGCTTCAACAAACTTAACTCCAGCTCTAACGTTAGGGTGTGGGGCTATAGGTGGAAGTTCAACATCAAACAATATAGGACCACTAGATTTAATAAATATTAAAAAAGTAGCCTATGGAGTTAAAGAAATGGAAGAATTAAGAGGAAATAAACCTCAAAATGCAAATGTAAACATATCTTTAGGTGATAACGAAGAGTTAATAAATATATTAGTAAAAAGAATAATAGAAGAATTAAGATAATTAAAATTTGTTAAATAAAAATTAAAATAAACTATAAAATTTTGGAGGGAAATATTATGGCAAACGCAAACGCATTAGGAATGATAGAAACTAAAGGATTAGTAGGAGCAATAGAAGCAGCAGATGCAATGGTTAAAGCAGCAAACGTTCAATTAGTTGGAAAAGAACAAGTTGGTGGAGGATTAGTTACAGTAATGGTAAGAGGAGATGTTGGAGCTGTTAAAGCTGCAACAGACGCAGGAGCAGCTGCAGCTGAAAGAGTAGGAGAATTAGTATCAGTACACGTTATACCAAGACCACACTTTGAAGTAGACGCTATATTACCAAAAGTTAGTGAAAAGTAATAAAAATTTAAAGTAAATAGGGGTTGTTTCAATTCGAGACACCCCTTTTTACACATCCGATAGGAGTTGTGAGTATATGGGTGTTCTAACAGAAAGTGAAGTAAGAAAAAAAATAGGACATACAGATATAAAAGAATTTTACGTTCAAAAAGGTCAAATTATAACGCCTTCAGCAAAATCTTATTTAAATGATAAGAATATAGTTTTAAAATATGTAGATTCATTAGACAACATAGAAAAAAATAAAAATAGTGAAGTTAAGAATGATGTAAAACAAGAAAAAAAATATAAGTATGTTACTGTATTTGGAGCTAATTTAGACGAAAAACCTGAACATATGACTTCTTTAAACGGTAATTTACTTGTATTTAAAGATCATAAAAGAATTGTTTTAAGAGGCAAGGTAGACTCCTTAGAAGCTAGAATTTTGCAAGCTCAAATTTTATGTAAAAAACATGATATGAAAAAGCTATTAAAAGACCTTCAAGAAGTTTTAGAGTTTGTTAGAAACATAATGAGATGTGAAGTTTTAGAAGAAAAATTAGAAGACTTTAAACTTTTAGGATTGACACCACAAGAGTTAAGAGAACAATCTCATTATCCCAAGAAATACTTTGGAATAGGTCATGAGTTTCCAAATTATGAAATGGGAGAAATGGTAGTTGAGATAAATAGTATAAGAACAATAACAAGAGAAGTAGAGCTTGCTGCATATGAAGCTTTTAAAGGAGAATATGGACAAGTTGAAAGAGAAGATTTAATAAAAGCTTTAAACCGATTATCCTCAGTATTTTGGATTATGATCTATAAAATTAGAACAAATAAATATAAATAGTTGGAGGATAGTATGAATATAGCATTAAATAATATCGTAGATGAAGTTGTAAAAAGAGTAAAAAAAGAAGCATTTATAGAAGTTGAAGCGTCTGGAAGACATATTCATTTAAGTAGAGCGGATATAGATAAATTATTTGGAGTAGGATATCAACTTACAAAGCTAAAAGACTTATCTCAACCAGGTCAATATGCTTGTAAAGAGAGAGTTTGTATAAGTGGACCTAAAGGTGAATTTAAAAATGTTATAGTACTTGGACCAGAAAGAGCACAAACTCAAGTTGAAGTATCTTTAACTGATTGTTCTCAATTAGGATTAAAAGCACCTATAAAGCAAAGTGGAGATTTAAATGGAACGCTAGGTATAAAAGTATACACAGAAAAAGAAAGTATTAATTTAGAAAAAGGCCTTATGGTAGCAAAAAGACATGTGCATATGAATGAAGAGGATGCTAAAAAGTTTAACGTTTCTGACAATGAAGTTGTAAAAGTTAAGGTATTTGGAAAAAGACCATTAATATTTGGTGATGTTGTTATAAGAGTTAATAAAAACTTTGAAACATTTATGCATATTGATTATGATGAAGCCAATGCATGCGGATTTAGCAAAGGATGTTTAGCTAGAATAATAAAAGATAATCTATAAGGTAGGTGAGATGTATGGATTATGATAAGCTTATAGAATTTATAGTAGATGAAATATATACAAAACTTAAAAATCAAGATGCAAAAGAAAATAAAGATCTTCCTATATGTGTATTAATGTGGGAAAGAGATGAAGAAAAATATAAATTCTTAGATGATAAATTTAAAATCTTAAATTACGATAAAGATGTTAAAGATTGTGATGTTTTGATAGTATCAAAACTTTGTTTAAGAGGACTTTGTAATTTAGCTATTGGAAATAGTGTTTCAGATGAAGAACGTTTTATACTAAAGATGATTATGAGCGGTAAAAAAGTTTATATAATGGAAGATGGACTTGAATATAAAAGGTATAAACAAACAGCTCCAAAAGCTTTATATAACAAATATTTAAACTTTGAAAAAGAAATTAAGAGTTATGGGGTAGAGATAATAAAAGATTCGAAAAGCATATTAAATGAAAATAAAATAAATTGCAAAGAAGAGTATATAGAAAAAAACAAAGAAAATGAATTCAACGTAAATTTAAATAAAGATGTACTTGATTTGAGAAGTAAAAAACTTATATCAGAATCTGATTTAAGAAAACCTCAAATAAATGGTATAGATAAAATTTTATTAGGTAAGAAAAGTATAATAACACCACTAGCTAATGATTTTATAAGAATACACAACTTAAAAGTAGATAAAGAGTAAAGGAGATATTCTTATGGAGATTGGAAAAGTAGTTGGAAATGTGTGGGCCACAAGAAAAGATGAAAAATTATGTGGACAAAAATTATTAGTTTTAAAACTTTTAAAAGACAAAGATTCATATAGTGATGGATTTTTAGTTGCAGCTGATAATGCAGGAGCAGGGAATGGAGATTTAGTATTAGTTACTAGAGGATCTGGAGCTAGAGAATCTTTGGAGGACAGATCTATACCAGTTGATGCTACCATAGTTGGAGTTGTAGATTCATTAGAGGTACATGATGAATAAAAGCATAGGATCTATAGAGTTTAGAAGTATTGCAAAGGGAATTGAAGTATCTAATGAAATGGTTAAAAAATCTTATGTTGATATATTATACTTAAAAAGTATTTGTCCGGGTAAATTTATTATAATTATAAGCGGTGATACAGGAGAAGTTAATACTGCTGTAGATTATGGTATTAGTATATCGCAAGGATTTGTCGTAGATAGCTTTGTTATAAACTCAGTACATGAAAGCATAATATATGCATTGAAAAACAAATACGAACCTATAAGTGAAGTTAGTTGTATAGGGGTTATGGAAACTAGTAAAGTGTGTGCTGGATTAAAAGCATTAGATAAAACTTTAAAAAGTAGTGATACAAACATCATTAAGCTTCAATTGTCATTTGCAATAGGAGGAAAACTTGTATATATAGTATGTGGAAGTTTAAGTAGTGTAAATTATGGAATAGATGAAGGTAAAAAAGAATTAAATGATAAAGAAATAATAAAAGCTTCAGTAATGCCTCATGTAGATGAAAAAATAATAAAACATTTAATAGGGAGAGGATAACCATGAGTATAATAAATGAAATTATAATCTATATAATGGTAGCATTTATGGTATTGGGTGCTATAGATAAGTGTATAGGCAATAAATTTGGTTTAGGTGAACAATTTGAAGAAGGTATTGTTGCTATGGGATCACTTGCAGTTGCAATGGTTGGGGTTATATGCTTAGCACCAGTACTAGCAAATGTATTAAGACCTGTAATAGTTCCAATATTTGATATGTTAGGGGCTGACCCAGCTATGTTTGCGGGTTCTATACTAGCAAATGATATGGGTGGAGCACCTCTTGCAATGGAACTTGCAAAAGATCCAAATGCAGGATTATTTGGAGGACTTATAGTTGGAGCTATGATGGGACCAACTATAGTATTTATAATACCGGTAGCACTTGGAATAATAGATAAAAAAGATCAAAAATTCTTAGCAAGTGGAATTCTTGCAGGTATAATAACTATACCTATAGGAGCATTTGTAGGAGGATTAGTTGCAGGGTTTGATGTAATGATGATAGTTAGAAACTTAATTCCTATAATAATATTTGCAGCAATAATAGCTTTAGGATTATTAAAGTTTGAAAGTGCAATGATTAAAGGCTTTACTTACTTTGGTAAAGGAGTTGTTATAGTAATAACTCTAGGTCTTGCAGCAGCTATAGTTGAAGCTTTAACTGGAATTGTTGTAATACAGGGTATGAAACCTATTAGCGATGGAATAGAAATTGTTGGAGATATAGCTATAGTTTTAGCTGGTGCATTCCCACTAGTATTTGTTATAACTAAGGTATTTAACAAACCATTAATGGCTTTAGGTAAGATCTTAGGAATGAATGATATAGCTGCTGCTGGATTAGTGGCGAGTTTAGCCAACTGTATACCTATGTTTGGCATGATGAAAGATATGGATGATAGAGGGAAAATTATCAATGTAGCATTTTCAGTATCAGCAGCATTTGTATTTGGAGATCATTTAGGATTTACTGCTGGATTTAATCCTGACATGATAGCTCCTATGATAGTAGCTAAGTTAGTAGGAGGAATTACTGCAGTTATTTTAGCTATGGGATTAGCAAATAAGATGTTAAAAAAGGAGAATGCTTAAGATGGATATCAAAAACTTAGATAAAGCAATGCTAGAACAATTAGTAAGACAAATCATACAAGAAAAGATAAATGGTAGTGAAAACAGTGTTGATTTTTTAAGAGATAAAGATGAAAGTGGAGTAATCTCTATAAAATTACCAACTGTAAAGGTAGATGAATCCAACAGATTAGACACAGGAAATCCAAGAGATGTAGTGTATACTAAAGATTTATTTACATTAGAAGAAAGTCCTAGATTAGGATGTGGGATAATGGAGATGAAAGAAACTACATTTGACTGGACATTAAATTATGATGAAATAGATTATGTGATAGAGGGGACCTTAGATATAATAATAAATGGAAAAACCATATCAGCATCTGAAGGAGAAATAATATTAATTCCAAAAGGTAGTAGTATAAAATTCTCAGTTAAAGATTATGCTAGATTTATATATGTAACTTATCCTGCTGATTGGGCATCACAAAATTAAATTAGACTTGAAAATTTTGTAGTTGAGAAAGTGGTAATAGTAGTTTTGATCCCAAAGCTGAAAGGATGCTTTAAAGGTCGCTAAAACTTCTATTACCACTTTTTCTATTTATTTTGAATTGTAATTTTTTACTCTGCCATTTTGGTAACAGCTACATAAATTCTTGATATAGCATACCAAGTAGCAAAATCGACATCTCCGGTTTGGTTCATTCTAAAAATTTCTTGGAATTTTCTAACACTTTCTTGTGTTTTTGGACCATAAATACC
Source organism: Paraclostridium ghonii (assembly GCF_023653455.1). Classification (GTDB taxonomy): domain Bacteria; phylum Bacillota; class Clostridia; order Peptostreptococcales; family Peptostreptococcaceae; genus Paraclostridium; species Paraclostridium ghonii. Next base: position 1,176 of record NZ_JAKEDR010000038.1, on the reverse strand, counting down.
ATCCACATCAACCTTAGGAAGAGCAGGGTATGCAATAGATATAGCATTTAATTGATTTTGAATAGTTACAACTGGTTCTCCACTAGACCAAAGAGTTAAAGTATATCCAGGGAATGAATAAGGAACACCTTCTATCATATCAGCACCTTGAAGACCTATATCTTGACCATAATAATATTTTAATATTTCATCAAATTTATAACCTTGATCTCCTAGATATTTACTTCCCCATTGGCTCATTTTACCAGGACATTTAGTTTGTATTCCATCACAATATTGAGCTAAAAGTGGTTGTTTATTACCTTTTGGTCTTTGAATATAAACATTAAATATATTATCAACAACAACATTTATTGTATCAAATATATTTCTATTGTATATAAATTTGTGGTCATAAGCCGTAGAAGAGGTAATAGTAAAGTCAAATCCCATGTTTCTGTACCATTCAGTATAAACTCTATTTAAAGTAAAAGAAACTATAGCCACTACATTTGCATATAATGTTTCTGTTGGCCATGTAGCATAGATTTCAGAACTTGCAACATTTTTAATATAATCTCTAAATGGAATCCAATAATTGGGTGCGTTTTTGTCACTTGGAAGGCCATCATGAACTATTATATATTCAGGAACAACAACATAAGGTAAAACAAAAGGTCCTTGTTTTAAATCATCCTCAAATATTTTAGGTGGATAATTTTCGTATAATGTATTATCACCTATTTTATATATTTTTTTGTTTGCAGTAAAAGGAGAAGTTCTTGAAAGTGAAATATTTTGAATAGCTTCTACAAGAGGAAGAATTTGAACTCCTTCTAATACAACGCTCTGGTAACCCTCTTTAGAAATAGTTAAGATATAAGTACTATAAGCCCTAGGTGAATTAGGAACTTGAGAGTACATAAAGTTTGGGGCATCTAATGATATATTTTTTACCATTCCAGATATATTTGTGATGAGATTTTTGTAAATATATTTGCTTTTTTTACACCCTTCTTTAGGCATAGAACATATATTTATACAAACTCCTTCAATAGGGAAGTTAGTAGTCTCATCAGTTACTTTAATTGTTAATAACCCTGTATACAAAAAAATCCCTCCCTAAATAATCTATTAATTTATATGTATGAATAAAATATTTAAAGTGTACCATTTGTGTTATTAGATTAAATATAT
>NZ_JAKEDR010000374.1 GCF_023653455.1 Paraclostridium ghonii | reverse complement strand
ATTCGAAGTGAGTTTCCTCATTCGGAAATCTTCGGATCAAAGTTTACGTGCAACTCCCCGAAGCTTATCGCAGCTTATCGCGTCCTTCATCGGCTCTTAGTGCCAAGGCATCCGCCCTGCGCCCTTAATAACTTGACCAGTTATTAGAGTGTTATTTTTTAAAGAGTTTTCTTCTCTTATATTGATTTATTTAATCATCACTAAATGTTATGCAGTTTTTAAGGTACTAATATGGTGGAGATGAGGAGGATCGAACTCCTGACCCCTTGCGTGCAAGGCAAGTGCTCTCCCAGCTGAGCTACACCCCCACATTGCCTTCGACGTTTTTCGACACAAAGCACAATAATATATCTCTGACTATTTGTCAAACATATTTTTGAAAGTTTAAAAACCCTCAAAATTAAACAGTAAGTAATTACTCCTTAGAAAGGAGGTGATCCAGCCGCACCTTCCGATACGGCTACCTTGTTACGACTTCACCCCAGTCATTGGTTTCACCTTCGACGGCCGCTTCCTAAAA
>NZ_JAKEDR010000373.1 GCF_023653455.1 Paraclostridium ghonii | reverse complement strand
CCTTTAAATATATTGGATAATTTTTCAATATAACTGTAATTTAGATATATAAAAAGGATAGACATAAAATCTATCCTTTTAAATTTTTGAAATTAATTATTTAGGTAACTTTATAGTAAAAGATCTTACACTATATACAACGAAGGAAAATTTATTTATTATCAGATTTTTTTATTTTTTTATAAATATATTTTCTACGCTTAATTTTTACTGTAGTTTATATACTATATTTTATTTTATTTGTTAAACTAAAACCATAACGCCAAACTTACAATATAAACATAAATCTTACTTATTAGTAATATTTATGTTTTCAACTTTCTATATATAAAAAAAGAACATCTAAATTTTAAGACGTTCTTTTTAATCCTTAAGTTATTATGCATTTTTAGGATATAAATTTGTATTTTCAATCTTTAAAGGAATACAAATATTTATTAAAAATCTATTGTTCAAATCATTTATTTCTAAGTTCCCATTATATTTTTCTATAGAATTTTTC
>NZ_JAKEDR010000372.1 GCF_023653455.1 Paraclostridium ghonii | reverse complement strand
ATATTGTTATTATTCCCTGAACTATTCCTATTATAAACCCTAATATTAATCCTAATAATTCTATATGCTTTAATTCTTTGCTAGCTATGCTAAGTATTATGTTTTCCAATTCAAGTAAATCTAAACTATCAATTTTCTCTTCTACTATTTGTTGAATATTTATTCTTTCATGAGCTTTAGATACAACTTCGTTGCTTAATTCATCAATTGAAGCTCTTACTTCTTTTTCTATTATATCCTCTATATAACTTTTTATAATAGATTTTATATAACTAGGTATAAGACTTGCTTTCTCTTCTATTATTGAATTAACTTTAATTTTTATATATTTCGTAACTTTAGCTTTATCTTCCTCAGTTATTAGATTTTCTAATATATCATCTAAATATATAAACTCATCTTGAATTCCTTCGCCTATTTTTATATCTATTTCTTTTCTTCTCTTTAGTATAAGACCTATTCTAGCTCTTATACACATCTCCGAGCCCACGAGACAAGAGGCAATATCGTATGC
>NZ_JAKEDR010000371.1 GCF_023653455.1 Paraclostridium ghonii | reverse complement strand
TAATCCCATCCAACCTTTGATTATCAAGTCTTTTAGATTCTCCTTTTGTCAAAATTTGCTCTCCGTCGTGAAGCCTAAAAGGAACATCATTTCCAACAACTCTACGAGTTCCGAAAGCTGATTTTTTACCTTTTTTAGTGCTTTTATTGTTGTTGTTTTTACTTTTAGATTTATTGCTAACTATCTCTTTAACAAGGCGAACAGTACCCGTTACAGGATTACCCATTATAAAGTCAATCATACTTTTCCAAATAGTTTTTATAGATAAACCAAATTCTTTACACTTTTCATCGACTTGTCTAAACTTTTCTTTTATAGCATTAAATCCACTCTTTATCTTATCAACAAATATTTTAGCTGAATCTCTCATCCCTAAAAAATTGCTTTTCCAAGCCCACGCTAAAAATGCTATAGCAGCTATAACCAAAGTTATCGGAGATGTTAAAAACGCAATTACCATACCTAAGCCAATTCCTGCAGATGCTAAAATGCCAAATGCTGTAACTAATCCGCCTATAAACAT
>NZ_JAKEDR010000370.1 GCF_023653455.1 Paraclostridium ghonii | reverse complement strand
TTAATTCATCAATAGCATTATCTATTATATTTATAAGAACAGAACTCATTTCATTTGGCTCTATAACTAAATTATCTATAAAATCTTGTATATAAACATCAAAAGATATATTTTTTATAAGACATTCTTCGTATTTTAAAGATGCAATTGCATCTAAATAAGAAACTTTTCCGTATCTTGAAGTTTTACTTCTAAAACTATTAGATATATTAGTTATATAATTTTTAGCATCATCATTAAGATTATTATTAAGCAAAGAATATACAACTTGTAAGTGTTTTAAATAGTCATGCTTTTGACTTCTAAGTTTACTTATTATATTATTCTTATGTTCAATTTTACTATCTTGGTTTTTAATTTCAATTTTATTACAATCATCATCATCTATTAATTTAATAACTTTATATCCTATATAAAAACAGATAAATCCAAGTAAGAAAGATAAAAATATTTTAAATAATCCACTAAATAATAAATTTGAATTAAGTACAATTATAATAAAAGCTAAAAAACTTCGTATAAGTAATG
>NZ_JAKEDR010000369.1 GCF_023653455.1 Paraclostridium ghonii | reverse complement strand
TATTATAGGTAGATAAAATCATCTACTTCTTTAAAAATATGTATAGGAGAGGAATATATGCGTAAACCAATAATTGAGAATAGATCTACACCAAAGTCATGTTGTAAAAACAACAAAGATCAATTGAGCTCATTAAGAGATTTAATAAAAATGCTTGAAGAATCTCAATCTAAAAGAAAGCATGGTTGTGATTTTGTAAATGATGATGATGATTATTATATAAATCCAAGAGAAGATATAGAGATAAATATGGACTTAGATACAAATTCTAAGGCTTGTTCTACTGCTGATGCTGACTCTACTTCTGATGCCGATGCTGATGCTACTGCTGATGCTGACTCAGATTCTACTTCTGACGCCGATGCTACTGCTGATGCTGACTCAGATTCTACTTCTGACGCCGATGCTACTGCTGACTCTAACTCAGATTCTACTTCTGACGCTGATGCTACTGCTGATTCTAACTCAGATTCTACTTCTGACGCTGACGCTACTGCTGATTCTAACTCAGATTCTACTTCTGACGCTGACG
>NZ_JAKEDR010000368.1 GCF_023653455.1 Paraclostridium ghonii | reverse complement strand
CATTTTCAATATCTAATCCATTAGTAAATGCATTATCGTTTACTAGCTCATTTACATATATATCGATGGGCAATTGCCATTTTGTATTAGCTTCAATGTTGTACTGTTCTCCAACTAAATCAGCTTCAACTTCAATATCAGCATATCCATTTTTTATATAATCTTGGCTTATGGTAATATATTTGTATCCACCATCAGTAAAAACTTCCATATTGCGAGGTATCAAAGTATTATCAATCCCTTTAAATTTCACAATACCCTTTGCTCTATCTCCTAGCTTTCTAAATACTCCAAATTCATTAGCCTTATTATCTAAATCCTCACCATAAGCATTGTTAACAAACATTATAGAGTGTACGTTATCCATTTCCATATATGCTTTAGCCAACTCAACCGAAATAGGGGCGTACATATCATTCACAAAAGAACCTTCTCTTTTGTCTAAGTCAGTTCCTAAATCATCCAACATTCTAACTTTAATATTATCTAAACTTTCTTCGTACATATAACCACCCCCTATATTTCAAATTCAGA
>NZ_JAKEDR010000037.1 GCF_023653455.1 Paraclostridium ghonii | reverse complement strand
ATTTTTATGTACTATAAATAAAGGTAAAGTATTAACATTATTTATTCGATGCCATGGGTATTTTGTCCTTTTTTCTTAATAAAACTTTTACAAACAAACATTGCATAACAATCCTAAAATCAAAAATACCTTATCATAATTATGATAAGGCATTTTATTATAATTTAATCATTATATATAGTGTTAGAAGGCGGTTTTGAAACAGATATATCGTCTCCTTCATTTAATAAATCAATATGTTTCATATCTTCACTAGAAATTTCAAAATCAAATATATCTATATTCTCTTTTATTCTATCTTCATTTGATGATTTTGGTATAGGTATGACCCCTCTTTGAATATGCCATCTCAATGCTATTTGAGCTATTGTCTTATTATATTTTTCTGAGAAACTAATCATTAAATCATTAGAAAATATTCTTCCTCTACTTATAGGACTCCATGCAATAACTTTAATATTACTTTCTTTACAATAATTTAAAATCTCATTTTTAATGCTAAAAGGGTGCATCTCAACTTGATTTACCATTGGCATTATATTCGCACTCTTCTTTAACTCTTCTAAATGATTCACTTTAAAATTGCATACACCTATAGCTTTTACTTTTCCCATTTCATGTAAATCTTCAAAGGCTCTCCATGTTTCAGCATTTAACTTATTTGGCCAATGTATTAAATATAAATCTATATAATCTACATTTAAATTTCTTAATGATTTATTAAAAGCTTCAATAGTATTTTCATATCCATGGTCTTCATTCCAAAGTTTTGTTACTAAAAATATTTCTTCTCTATCTACTTTACTTTCTTTTATACCTTTCCCAATTCCTACTTCATTCCCATAAAATGAAGCAGTATCTATCATCCTATATCCTAACTTCAAAGCATTTTTTACGGATTTAGACGTGTCTTCATCACTTCCAGATTTGTATGTTCCAAACCCTAATAAAGGTATTTTTATTCCATTACTTAAATATGTAAGGTTTTTGTCCATAATTTCATCCCCCTTTATATAAAACTAGTTTCCATTTTATTTATATATAATTTATTTTTTAATATTATAACACGATAAATGTTTATATAATATAAATTGATAAAACTGTAAAAATGCATAAAAAAAGGAAGGTTCATTTTTTTAATACTAATACATACCTTCCTTAAATTATAATTAAACTATTTAGAATTATTTCTTATATGGGCTGCCACTTTAACGTCTTCTCTTTTTATATGACTAATTATCCAATTGGCAACTTTACTATTAATTTCACCTACTAAAACTATACTTGGTCCTTCTGCTAAAAGCTTTTTTTGTATATTTTCAACAGTATCAATAAAGTGTTGGTGATATTTCTTATGATTATTATAATCAGGATAGTTATATTTTTTTTGTAAAATTTCTTCATGTCCAAAATGTGTTTTAGTATAAGAAGACAAGAATTTTACTGTCTTTTCTAATTCAGCTCTCCCTTTACCTTTACTACAAGCTTCTAATAAATCATTGATAGCTTTTATTAATTCTTTATGCTCTGTATCAATTTGCATATTCCCTGTTAGTAAATCATCATTCCATTTATATCCCATTTTTATTCCCCCTCATAATTTATATATATTTAGTAAACATTAGAAAATCATATTATTGTCTTATTTTAAATCAAATATTACAATATATAGTTTCTAAGAATTTACTTATTTGTACTTAATTATCTGACTTTATATTTATCCATGCATTATCATATAATTTTTTTACATCCATAGAGAAATCCTCATATATTTCACATCTATCCATTATTTCTTTAGGCATGTATGCATTTGGATTATTTCTAACACTTTCCGGTTGAGATAGTTGTGCTTCTTTATTTGGAGTTGTATATCCTATTTCATCAGCTATTCTTAGCGCACTTTCCTTATCACTTACAAAATTTATAAACTTCTCTGCTCCATCAACATTTTTAGCATTTTTAGGTATACATAAGCTATCTATCCAGAAATTAGCTCCCTCTTTAGGTACTACATAAACTAAATTAGAATTTTCATCTTGAAGATTTAACCCTTCTCCAGACCATATCATATTTATGTCAGTTTCTCCTGCTGGTATCATTGTAGTTCCATTATCAACTCCATATATTGGATGTACTGCTTTTCTTTGATTTATTAATAACTCCTTAGCCTCTTCTATTTCCTTTGGATTATTCGAGTTTAAAGAATACCCAAGTTTCTTTAAAGCTACACCTATTGTATCTCTATAAGTATCAAACATAAACACTTTATCTTTATACTTTTCATCCCATAAAATATCCCAACTATCTACTTTTTCTTTTACTACATCTTTATTATAAATAAGCCCTACCGTTCCAAACATATAAGGAACTGAATATTTATTGCCTGGATCTATTTGTAAATTTAAATAAGCCTTATCCATCTGAGATATATTAGGTATGTTATCTTTATTTAATTCTTGGATAAGATCTTTTTTAATCATTCTTGGCATTAAGGCATCAGACACTAAAATAACATCATATTTCACTCCGCCTTTACTAATTTTTTGATACATTGTTTCCATATCATCAAAAGTTTCAATGTTAACCTTTATATTATATTTTTTTTCAAAATCTTTTACAGTTTCTTTATCTATATTTTCTCCATAGTTAAGAAAGCTTACTTGCTCTGAAGAGTTTTTACTGCATCCTACAAAAAATGCACTCATCAATAAAACACAAATTGATAAGCTTAATAATTTAAATATTTTCTTCATACTTTAATCCTTTCCTTTAGTCTACAATTATTCTATTACCCAAAACTATAAGTAGTCAATCTCCTTTAATCTGTAGTTTTTTATTATTTAATAAAAATTATGCTTACTCTAAAAATAATTTAATATAAATAATTTATTTTATATTTTTTCCATTTTATGGTCATAATCCATTGAAAATAATAAGGTTTTATATTATAATTTAAAATGTTTTGTTAACATAGATAAAATAATCTTATTATCCTTTGAAAAATGTTTTATAGGGTACATTTTTTAATTTTTAGGTCGATAATAAATTTTATAAGGAGGGGTAAAATGGAAAAAAGCACTGAAACTGTATTTTGTTCTAAATGTGGACATAAAAATTCGTCACCAGGTAAATTTTGTTCCAGCTGTGGAAATAGTTTAGAATCTATTGAAGGTTCAATAAAAGATACTGCTACAAATAGCAACGATACTATAACTAATAATGAAACTTCTACAAATCTTACTGATATAAGTGGTGATAAATGTTTGAATGCAGATTGGGAAAATGATGATATGGTAAATTTCATTCAAAAAAATACCGAGTATTACATACCTAAATTTAAGGAGATGCAAGAATTTGAAAAAAGTACATCTTGGAACTGGGCATCATTCTTTCTTACTTCAAACTGGCTATTCTATAGAAAGATGTATGGATATGGAGTTGGATTAATAATAGCTAATATAATATTTGCTTTTATTCCATTCTTAGGTTTTCTTCTAAATATAGGTACATGTGTTGCATGTGGCTTATATGGAAATAGTTTATATTTAAAACACATTCAAAAACAATTAGGTTCTGTTGAGGGACTTAAGGAAGATATAAAACATAGAGTTTTATTATCTAAAGGAGGAACTAACTTAGCATTACCAGTTATTTTAACGTTCTTATTTATTATATTAATATTTATACTTATATTCATTGGGGCTACAATATCTTTAATGGCTAACCCATATTACTATTAATACACATAAATCAACTAATTTAATAATAAAAAGGGTTATGCTATAAGTTTTTATAACATAACCCTTTTACACTTATTCATAATCCTTTTATTATTTGTTTAATATTTTTCTTACATATAATTTCTAAACATATTAAAGCTCTTCTTTTAATTCATAACTCTTATTATCTTTTGGCATAACCTTAAATAATAATATAGATGAGAATGCTAACATAATCATATCAGTTATAGGTTGAGCATAAATAAATCCTGAGAATCCAAATGCATTATTTAATATAACTAAAAGAGGCATATATAATAATCCTTGTCTTGATATAGATAAAATAAATGCTACAACAACTTTACCCATTGATTGAGCTGAAGTTGTAGATATCATCTGTCCACCAACAAAAGGAAGTGAAATAATTAATGCTCTAAGTATAATAGATCCTTTACTTATAACCTCAGGCTCACTTGTAAATAATCCTATTAATGAGCTAGCAAATACTCCAAATACTAAGGCTAAACTTAAACCTATTATTGAAGTTATTATTATCCCCTTTTTAATGATTTCTTTAACTCTAGGAATATTAGCACATCCATAATTGTATCCAACTAACGGCTGGCATCCAGCTGAAAACCCCATAAATACAAAGGTTCCTATAGTCATTATTTTCATAGCTACTCCCATACCCGCAACCGTTAATGTTCCATATCCTATAGCTATATTGTTCACAATAACAGTAGCTAATCCCATTAACATTTGATTTAATGATGCAGGAACACCTATTGTAAATATTTCTTTAAATATATTTTTATCATATTTAATTTTCTTTAAATTCATTTTTAAAGTAGTCTTTCCACTTAAAAATGCGTAAGAAAAATAAATTAGAGTTGAGACTTGCCCTATTACAGTAGCTATAGCCGCTCCTGTTATTTCAAGGTTAAATCCAAATATAAAAATTGGATCTAAAACTATATTTACAACAGTACCTAATGTAAGCCCTATAACAGATTGCATTATATTACCTTCTGATCTAAGAAGTTGACCTAATGCATAACTACACATTACCGGTATTGCTCCAATAAACATTATAACTATATATTTATAAGTATACTTAAATGTAGCATCATTTGCTCCTAAACCTCGTGCAATATTAGGTGACATAAATACCCCAACTATCATAACTATTATACTCATGATAATTAAAAGTCCTGTTGCTATTGAAATGGTTTTATTTGCTTCTTCGTAATCCTTATTCCCTAAACATCTTGATATATATGAAGATGACCCTGACCCTACAATCCCTGCTATTGCCATAAGCATCATAAACACAGGAAGAGATATATTAGCTGCTGCTAGCTGATTTGAATCATTTAACATACCTATAAAGTACGTATCAACTAAATTATATAAAACTTGAATCATCATCCCCATAACCATAGGTATTGATAATTTCAATATAGCTTTTGAAACTTTTTCATCTCTTAAAAGTATTATTTTTTTATCTTCCATTTTGTCCTCCTATTTTCACTTTGTTCTATTTTTCATACAAAATCTTGATAATATATTTAAAGCATCATTTATCTCTTCTCTTTCTTCCTCATGTAGATTATCAAACATATCATTTATACTTTTATATAAATTTTCTTCAAGCTTAATTGCCATTTCTTGCCCCTTTCGAGTTAATTCTAAAGTTGTAAATCTTTTATCTTTTTCTGACTTTACTTTTACTATATATCCATTATCAATTAATATATCTACCGATGTTGTAAATGCTCCTTTTTGAATACCTATATATTGATTAATTTTACTCATCTGTTTATGTTCATGCTTATGAACAAATAATAGTATCTTTGCATGTGTTTCGTTAATATTTGAATCTAACTCTTTTATCGATGAATATTTAAATATATTTTTCGTAAAGTGATGCACAATCATTAAATTTTCTATAAAGTTTAAATTTTTCATAAGAGCCCCTCTTTTTATAGTTTTAAATAAAACTATTTTTCTTTCTATTATATACCACTATGAGTAATTCTTAAACATAAAGTTTTAAATAAAACTATTTTATTAAAAATAAAAGGTACTATTTTATAAAATAGTACCTTTTATCTCTTGATTATAAATTTTATATTTATATAAATTACATAGCTCTAGCAGGAAATATTGCATCTAAAACTCCAATAACTAACGCTGCCAGTATTGCTCCCATAATAGATACTCCCATATGAGGAACTAAAAATTGAGTTAAATATATTATTATTGCTGCAATTATAAATCCTTTTATTCCTTTTCCAAAAGGAGATGCATCAACTCCCATAAGCATTTCTACTAAATAATCCAATGCTGATATTACAACAGCAGCTAGTAAAAATGACCACATTCCTCGTATTGTAAAACCTGGAGTTAAAAATGATGTTATCATTAAGATAACTGCAACTAATAGGAATCTTCCTATCCATCTTATTATACTAGTATCATTTCCTTTATCGTGTGCCATATAAGCCACTCCTTTAACAAAATAATTTTTATATTTTTATTTAAATTTGTAATTTGCATTTAATTATTTTAAGTAATTAAGTGTAAACTACAAAAAATTTTAAAGTAGAATTATATTATTAAATAACTATAAATAATTTAATTTATATAGTTTATTTATATTTCTACTTTGTAATTTTATATTAACCACTTTGTTTGAAAATATTCTCTATGTTATTTTTCAATTTTGAAATTAATTTATTTATTGTATATTTTTTCAATTCAATATAAAAACCGTACTTATTAATTTAAAGTACGGTTTTTTGTAAAACAGATTATATATACATATTTACTTTTGGCTTGCATACCAAATTTAATCATTTTTAATTTCTTTTATAAATTCCCAATTTATACCTTTATTTTTTGATTGATAAAGTGCATTAGTGTTTCCATTATAATCTCCATCTCCACCTTGCTCAACCATCATATTTAAAACATTGTCTTTCTCAAAAGGTGCAGTAGGCGTATCAAAAGGATTTATCACCCCACCAGTATTTAACTTTACTTCGTGTTTTGGATAATCTACTTCTTTAAAAGATTTTCCTCCATCATCTGTGCGATACAATAATCCCTCATTTCCAGAAGGATTTATAGCAACTAAAAATCCAATTTTTTCATCTATAAATTTTATTCCTCCTATACTCCCTATCACTCCATTAAATGGATTTTCATTTATGATTTCCCATTTTGTTCCTCCATCTATAGTCTTGCTTAAAGAGTAAAGAGTGCTACCTGCTGCTTTATCCACAAAATTTAATTTATATCCAACTTTTTTTGATAAATAAAATTGCTCAGTATTATCATTTTGATGTTGTTCATTGTGTTGTTGTGGAATCATACATGATTTACTCCAATCTGAATTGCAGATTAAGTTATACCTAACCGGCATTATAGATTCCTTTTTAGGTGCAAATATAGATACAGTATATCCAACTATTTCAGAACTCGGATCTTTCTCATTATGTTGTGTTCCATCTTCATTAATATTGACAATTCCATCTGTATTATAACCCCAATTTTGTTTTCCATAATAAACTAATCCATAGCTACTTTGATCCCATTTTTCAACTGTTTTCTTAATCGAAATAGACTTAACTGTTTTCCTTAAAGGTTCTACTAGCTTATCATAATTGTAAGTATAAGCAGCATTAGCATATCCATTTAGAATTACTGTAATGTCTTTTGACTTCTTTTTATCATAATTTATTAAATATGTTTTGTCTTTTCCTTGATCATTTTTACCATATAAAAACGTATAAAAAGATGTAATCGTTCCATCTGAACTAAACTCCAACGTAAAGTCATCTACCATATATAATTGCTTTGGTAGCTTATATTTTTTATTTATATCTTCAAATATGCCCTCGACTCCATATTCATATATGTTGTTATGCTTAAACTTAACTTTTCTTTCATTTTTTAATCGATCTATAACCCATGAAAGCTTACCCCCATAATTTACTGCACTTTTATAAATTTTCACTCCATAAAATGATGTTACTGCGATAATAATTATGATAGAAATGTATTTCCATGATTTAAAATTAATTGATTTTTTAATATTATATTCTTTATTTTTTATTATCTTAACTATAGTAAATAATATAATAAATGCTATTAATACTAAACATACTAAAAAAATATAAATATTATTGTTCATTCTTCCATACATACATAATGAAGATAATTCATAACAAAATACCCAATATAAACCTATTAATATCGGATTTGTTATTAGTGATATAAATATCCTTTTTAAATTTTCCCTAATCATATTAGCCTCCCTCTAATTAAAACGGTAACCCATAAAAACAAAACCTAATAAAATCAGTCAATCCATGTGCAATCATAGCTGATGTTATATCCCTTTTTTTCTGTAAAATTGCAAATGGTAACCCAAATATCAATGCAAGCACTACTATTGATAATATACCTTCATTAACTCCCGCAGAAATAAAAGTATCAGGAGTATGAATTATAACGTGTGGTATAATCATCATAAACCAACAAGTTAATTGCTGCTTTTTTGTTTCAATTTTTCCATTCATTAAATGAATACAAAAAGCATAAAATAATGATCGCATTACAATCTCTTCATAAATTGCAGGACTTAATGATACTATAAAATAAGATAATCTAATATGTAAATTAGGCATATTATTTATACTCCCTAATAAAAAGTTTATAAATCCTAAAACAATTCCAACGCCTATTCCCAGTAATATACTTATAAAAATACTTTTTTTAGTAGTTGTATTTAAAAATATAAGTTTTTCCTCTTTAAATTTTTCAAATGTTGAAAAAATAGCTAATGAAGATATTAATGTAAATATAAATCCTATTGTCATTTGAAAAATTGCTATTTTAAAATAAGATTGAATGGTCAACATACTAGAATACGATAATGCAACTAGTAAACTTAAAATTATAGAAATCTTGATATAATGTTTTTTTGGTAATTTATTTTTTATAATTAGAATAATTGATAATATTACAGCCCATAATTGTAGAACAAAAAACATTCTTTCCGTTGCTGATATTCTACTTTTGAACCCTAGATTTAAAATAAATACAATTATAAATACTACAAACATTCCCCAAATTAACTTTATAGATTTTTTTCTCATTTATTTCCCCCTTAAATACCAGATACCTTTTTTACTAAAATCCCTATTTATATATTTTTAAATTATAAAATGGAAATTTTTACATTTAATAATTATATCACAAACTTTTTTAATTATATATGAAAAGGCATTGTATGTTTCAATGCCTCTTCATATATTAATCTATTTTTTTATATTCATATTTATTTACTTATACTTTTTAATTCTTTATATCCTAATCTATTTACAGAACTACTTATTATTTTAATTAAAAACATACCGAAAACTAAATTAATTAATATCGCAGGAACTACTGCTACTAAAAATAATGATTTAAATGTACCTGGAAGCCCTACTAAAATTGATGCTGCTAGTAAAAATGTAGTTCCACTTATTAATGTTCCTATAGGTAATATTATTATAGACACTATAAAATCCTGTGTTTTTTCCTTAAGCTTTTTTATAAAAGGTAATTTATACATAATAAATACTAATAAATATACTATATTTGTTGTAATAACTTTATCTACTATATTTGGAAATTGACCTCCTGGAAACTTTGTAGTTAGTGCCGTAAATATCCCTGTTATAATTCCACATATAAGTGAAGTTTTATAATCGTCTTTATTTAAAATTATTACTGTAAATAACATTATCAAAGCCATATCTGGTTGAATTGGCAACCCTATAGCTGGTGTTAGCTGATGTAAAAGTAGACCAATTGCTAATAGTAAAGAATTTAAAACTAATTTTCTTGTATTTGTTTTCATAATCATTTCCTCCTAGAATTTTAAAATATTTTTTATTTTTCACTATTAATATCCAGTGATATAAATCGCTATCTTTTGAGTTATCTTTTCACATCATCCTTACCACCACCTTTTAATTTTTTGGGCAATAAAAAAACTCCGTCCTATATTAATAGGACGGAGTATATCCGCGTTGCCACCTAATTTATGTACAATAAAAGTATATTGCACATCACTCAATTTCAGGTACTATCATACCCTATTCGCTATAACGTGCGATATACGGCAAAGTCTACTCTCATATACTTCTGATTTCAATTTGCTCCTCAAAGGCCCATTCCCTAAATTACTTCTTGTCAAGCTTCCACCACCCTCGACTCTCTATATTGAACCTAAATTTAGTTACTATCCCTTTTCTCAGGATTTATATTAAATTTATTTAAATTTTATTATATATAAACCGATTTGTCAATTAGTTTACACCAACTTTATCCCATGCTTCTTTAACATCATTAGCTTCTTTGTCTCCATAAAGATCTTTTGCTGATTGAATTAAAGAGTTTTTAGCATCTGAAAACTGTGATTGTTTTGTTAAATATTTAGTAAGAGCTCTATAGTAAATCTTTTCTGCTTTTTCTTGTCCTATTTTAGTTATAGTATTATATGCTGCTTTATTAGGAATACCACTATTTAAATGAACTCCACCATAATCATCATCAGAATTTTGATAATCTTTCATATGTGCTGGTTGTCCACATCTTTCAGGATTTTGTAAATCTCTCATAACTTTGCCAGGTTCTTTGTATAAATCTTCACCCATTGTCCAATCGTCATTATCTACAAAATATCCAAATACATCTGAGAATGATTCATTTAATGCTCCTGGTTGAAATTCATAAACTAAAGCTGCTGAAGATGAAGTAACTGCATGTGTTATCTCATGTGCAACAACGTCTTTCGCTGCCGAAAAAGGGTTTTCTGTTTCTGGATCCCCATCACCATAAATCATCTCTACTCCATTCCAAGCTGCATTACTCCAATGTCCTAGTGTAAGAGCAATATGAACAATAGATCTTATATTTGCACCTTTATTATCGTAACTTTCTCTATTGTGAATATTTTTATAGTAATTGTAAACTTCATTTGCAAAGTAATGAGCATCTACTGCTGCTTTATCCTCGAAAAAATTCTTTATGTTTGTAATAGGATTTCCAATTATCCAACTCTCTCCAGTTCCTCTAAAAGATTCAAAAGCCAAAGTTTCTATTTTTCCTTTATGAGTAGTATCTAATAATACATATTTATTATCATCACCTAAAGTCATATTTAAATTTTTAACTTTACCATCTGTACCCACTCCAGTACCCGATACTTGAGAAGCTAGTTCTAAAATATTTTGTTTATCAACTATATTCCCATTTTCTGCATCTACTTTGATTATCCAGTGAGCAGCTTCTGGTAAAGTGTATGCTATATCTAAAGCATATATCGCTCTATTACTTTTTTCATCAACAGCTATTTTAGATTCCTTAACAACATCCTCTCCCGATAAATTTTTAACTTCATCGCGTGATTTTTCTATTGCATTAAAAGCTAATTGTATAGCTTTTTCTTTATCTATTTTTGTTTCGTTTTTGACTTCTAATTTACCTTGATTTAGATCCCCGTTTACAAAAACAACTTTTCCGGTCTTATCTGTATGAATTTTTACTTCTGCATCTTCTGCAAAATATCCATCTGCTTTAGGCTTTAAAGTGTAATGAGTAAATCCTAAATCATCTTTTTCTTTTTTTACTAATTCATATTGATCTGCATTATTTTTTATTTTGTATTCATCCGATACATTTTTTAATACATCTTTTAAATCTTTATCTGATTTAACATTATAAGCTTGTGGTAGCTCCTCTTTTGTTTGGCTATCTGCAAAACTTGCAGTAGGGGCTAAAAACCCACATGTCAACCCTGCTATAGTTAAAATAGCTAAATTTCTTTTAAACATACACCCTTCTCCTTATTAAATTATTTCACCCCAACTTCATCCCAAGCTGCTTTAACATCATTAGCGTCTTTATCTCCATAAATATCTTTTGCTGATTGAATTAAAGAACTTTTAGCATCTTTAAATTTTGATTGTCTTGTTAGGTATTGAGTAAGAGCTCTATAGTAAATTTTTTCTGATTTTTCTTTTCCTATTTTTGTTATAGTGTTATATGCTGCTTTGTTAGGAATACCACTATTTGTATGAACTCCTCCACGGTCTAGCAATGTAATTTTATAATTTTTCATATGTGCTGGTTGCCCATATTTTGTAGGATCTTGCATATCTCTTATAGCTTTACCAGGTGTTTTATATAAATCTTCACCCATTGTCCAATCATCACTATCTATAAAATATCCAAATACATCTGAGAATGATTCATTCAATGCTCCTGGTTGGTTCATATAAATTAAATCAGCTGATGATGTTGTAACTCCATGTGTTATCTCATGTGCAACAACGTCATTTGCTGCTGAAAAAGCATTAAATATTGTTGGATCCCCATCACCATAACTCATCTCTACACCATTCCAATAAGCATTACTCATGCTTTCTCCATTCTTCTCTGGAACATGTACATAAGAGTTTATATCTGATCCTTTTCCATCATAACTTTCTCTATCGTGAACATCTTTATAGTAATTGTAAACTTCATTTGTAAAATAGTGAGCATCTACTGCTGCTTTATCTTGATCGAAAAAGTTTTTTATATTTGTAATAATACTTCCAACTGTTGTATTACCTTGGAAAGATTCAAAACCTTTAGTTACTATTTTACCTTTATGAGTACTATCTAATAATTGATATTTCCCATTATCTTCAGTTATATTTAAATTTTTAACTTTGCCATCCGTACCTATTCCAGTACCTGATGCTTGTGCAACTTGTTCTAAAACACTTTGTTTTTCAACTATATTACCGTTTTCTGCATCTACTTTAATTATCCAGTGAGCAGCCTCTGGTACCGTATATGATATATCTAGAGCATATATAGCTCTATTGCTTTTTTCATCAACAGCTATTTTAGCTTCTTGAACAACATCTTGTCCTGATAAATTCTTAACTTCATCACGTGATTTTTCTATTGCATTAAAAGCTAATTGTATAGCCTTTTCTTTATCTATTTTTATTTCATTATTAACTTCTAGTTTTCCTTGATCTAAATCCCCATTTACAAATACAACTTTTCCAGTTTTGTCTGTATGAATTTTTACTTCCGCTGCTTCTGCAAAATATCCATCTGCTTTAGGTTTTAAAGTATAATGAGTAAATCCTAAATCATCTTTTTCTTTTTTAACTAATTCGTATTGGTCTGCATTATCTTTTACTTTGTACTCATCTGATACATTTTTTAATACATCTTTTAAATCTTGATCTGCTTTAACATTATAAGCTTGTGGTAACTCCTCTTTTGTTTGACTATCTGCAAAACTTACTGTAGGTGCTAAAACTCCACATGACAACCCTGCTATTGTTAAAATAGCTAAATTTCTTTTAAACATACACATCTCTCCCTTATTAAATTTTAATTTAATTATGTGAATAATATTAGCTTCATAAGTTCTAAAAAATTAACTTTTTATTTCTTTCAAATTTATATATTATTTCACTCCAACTTCATCCCATGCTACTTTAACATCATTAGCTTCTTTATCTCCATAAAGGTCTTTTGCTGATTGAATTAAAGAACTTTTAGCATCTGAGAACTGTGCTTGTCTTGTTAAATATTGAGTAAGAGCTCTATAGTAAATTTTTTCTGATTTTTCTTTTCCTATTTTAGTTATAGTATTATATGCTGCTTTGTTAGGAATTCCACTATTTTTATGAACCCCTCCATGATCACTTAACATATATTTATAGTCTTTCATATGTGATGGTTGCTCGCATCTTTCAGGGTTTTGTAAATCTCTTATAACTTTGCCAGGTTCTTTGTATAAATCTTCACCCATTGTCCAATCTTCACTATCTACAAAATATCCAAATACATCCGAAAATGACTCATTTAATGCACCTGGTTGAAATTGATAATCTAAACCAGCTGATGATGATGTAACTCCATGTGTTATTTCATGTGCAATAACATCATTTGCTGCTGTAAAAGCATTTTGTGTTGATGGATTCCCATCTCCATAAATCATCTCTATGCCAGTCCAAGCTGCATTGCTCCAATCTCCTCCATAGTTCGGATCTGGAACATGTACATAAGAATTTATATCTGCTCCTTTTCCATCGTAACTTTCTCTATCGTGTACAGTTTTATAATAGTCGTAAACTTCATTTGTAAAATAATGAGCATCTACAGCTGCTTTATCTTGGTCGAAAAAATTCTTTATATTTGAAATAAGGCTTCCAAGTATCCAACTGTCATCACTACCTTCAAAAGATTCAAATTGTAAAGTTCCGATTTTACCTTTATGAGTAGTATCTAATAGCACATATTTACCATTATCCTCTGTTATATTTAAATCTTTAACTTTACCATCTGTACCTATTCCAGTTCCTGCTACTTGTGTAGCTTGTTCTAAAATATTTTGTTTTTCAATTATGTTGCCGTTTTCCGCATCTACTTTGATTATCCAGTGAGCAGCTTCTGGTAAAGTATATGATATATCTAAAGCATATATAGCTCTATTACTTTTTTCATCAACAGTAATTTCAGGCTCTTTTAAAACATCTTTTCCTGATAAGTTTTTAACTTCATCACGTGATTTTTCTATACATTTAAAAGCTAATTGTATAGCTTTTTCTTTATCTATTTTAGTCTCATTTTTAACTTCCAATTTACCTTGATCTAAGTCCCCATTTATAAAAACAACCTTTCCAGTTTTATCCGTATGGATTTTCACTTCAGCCGATTGTGCAAAATATCCATCTACCTTAGGTTTTAAAGTATAATGAGTAAATCCTAAATCATCTTTTTCTTTTTTAACTAATTCGTATTGATCTGAATTATCTTTTATTTTATATTCATCTGATACATTTTTTAATACATCCTTTAAATCCTTGTCCGATTTAACATTATAAGCTTGTGGTAATTCTTCTTTGGTTTGACTATCTGCATAACTTAACGTAGGTACTAAAAATCCACACGACAACCCCACTATTGTTAAAATAGCTAAATTTCTTTTAAACATAAATCCCTCTCCCTTATTAAATTTTTAATTTAATTATGTGAATAATATAAATCGTGTATTTAGATAGCATTATATTTATATTTCAAGAGTATTAATTAGGTCTTTTTGTTTTTGAAATTTTTTATTTATTGTGAAATTAAGAGAAATGTTTTAAGGATACAGTTAAATAAAAAAATTAATATACATATTTTTTAATTTATATTTTTTATTTATACTTTTATTTGTTTTGATAATAAATAATTGAAAATTTAAAGATTTGATACATATTAAAATTAATTTAAATTTGGTATTTTTTTCCTTTTTCCTTGTATTATAAATATTATATGCCATTAGTTTGATTGTCAACTATTTTTTTAAATTTTTATAATACTTGCTTTTTATTAAATAAAAAAGTTCACTTTGCAATTTTTCATGTATTAAAAAAGCAACTGAATTTAAAATATCATTTCCAGTTGCTTTTTAAACATACTTAATTTACACCAACTTCATCCCATGCTGTTTTAACATCATTAGCTTCTTTATCTCCATAAAGATCTTTTGCTGATTGAATTAAAGAACTTTTAGCATCTGTGAATTGTGATTGTTGTGTTAAATATTGAGTAAGAGCTCTATAGTAAATTTTTTCTGCTTTTTCTTTTCCTATTTTAGTTATAGTATTATATGCTGCTTTATTAGGAATCCCACTATTTGTATGAACCCCTCCATTATCTGACCATAATTCATAATCTTTATAGTCTTTCATATGTGCTGGTTGACCATATTTTGTAGGATCTTGTAAATCTCTTATAGCTTTCCCAGGTGTTTTAAATAAATCTTCACCCATTGTCCAGTCTTCACTATCTACAAAATATCCAAATACATCCGAGAATGATTCATCTAATGCTCCCGATTGTTTGCTATAAACTAAATTAGCTGAAGATGAAGTCACCCCATGAGTTATCTCATGTGCAATAACGTCATTTGCTGCTGAAAAAGGATTTTCTGTTGCTGAATCCCCATCCCCGTAAATCATATATGATCCAGTCCAAGCTGCATTACTCCAACTTCCTCCTGATTTTGGATTAGGAACATGAACATAAGAATTTATATCTGATCCGTTTCCATCGTAACTTTCTCTATTGTGCACATTTTTATAATAGTTATAAACTTCATTTGTAAAATAATGAGCATCTACCGCTGCTTTATCTTTATCGAAAAAGTTTTTTATATTTGAAATTATATTTCCAATGATAGTATTTCCAAACTCGAAAAATTCAAAATTCAAAGTCCCTATTTCACCCTTATGGGTAGTATCTAATAACATATATTTACCCTTATCTTCAGTTATATTTAAATTTTTAATTTTATCATCTGTACCTATTCCAGTCCCTACTACTTGTGTAGCTTGTTCTAAAATATTTTGTTTTTCAACTATATTCCCATTTTCTACATCTACTTTGATTATCCAGTGAGCAGCTTCTGGTAAAGCATATGATATATCTAAAGAATATATAGCTCTATTACTTTTTTCATCAACAGCAATTTTAACCTCTTGAACAACGTCTTTACCAGATAAGGATTTAACTTCATCACGTGATTTTTCTATACCTTTAAAAGCTAATTGTATAGCTTTTTCTTTATCTATTTTAGTATCATTCTTAATTTCTAATTTACCTTGATTTAAGTCCCCATTTATAAAAACAACCTTTCCAGTTTTATCCGTATGGATTTTCACTTCAGCCGATTGTGCAAAATATCCATCTACCTTAGGTTTTAAAGTATAATGAGTAAATCCTAAATCATCTTTTTCTTTTTTAACTAATTCGTATTGATTTGCATTCTCTTTTATTTTATACTCATCTGATACATTTTTTAACACATCTTTTACATCGTTATCTCCTTTAACATTATAACCTTGCGGTAACTCTTCTTTGGTTTGACTATCTGCATAACTTACTGTAGGAGCGAAAACCCCACATGATAGCCCTACTATTGTTAAAATAGCTATATTTCTTTTAAACATTATTCTATCTCCCTTATTAAAAATATTAAACTAAGTAATAAAAATTCACTTTGCTTGAGCGACTACGTCTGCGAACTACTTTATGTCGCCAACGACCTTGGAAAGCAGGTCCGTTGCTCAAGTTTAGCAGTTGGGATTATAACTTATCTACAAATCAGATAATTTATAATCCCTTAGTAGATGAAAAATTTTTTAAAACGTAAAAAAGCAACTGGATTTAAAAACTTAATTCCAGTTGCTTTTTTATTCATAATTAATTTATATAATGTAAATTAATTTACCCCAACTTCATCCCATGCTGTTTTAACATCATTAGCTACTTTGTCTCCATATAGATCTTTTGCTGATTGGATTAAAGATTTTTTAGCATCTGCAAATTGTGATTTTGGTGTTAAGTATTGAGTAAGAGCTCTGTAATAAATTTTTTCTGCTTTTTCTTTTCCTATTTTAGTTATAGTATTGTATGCTGCTTTATTAGGAATACCACTATTTGTATGAACTCCACCATTATCATTTCTTAAACTATAATTTTTATAGTCTTTCATATGTGCTGGTTGATCATATTTTGTAGGATCTTGCAAATCTCTTATAGCTTCACCAGGTGCTTTATATAAATCTTCACCCATTAACCAGTCTTCACTATCTACAAAATATCCAAATACATCTGAGAATGATTCATTTAATGCACCTGGTTGTTTACTGTAAACTAAGTCAGCTGATGATGATGTAACTCCATGTGTTATCTCATGTGCAACAACGTCATTTGCTGCTGTAAAAGCATTTTCTGTTTTTTGGTCCCCGTCACCATAACTCATCTCTACGCCATTCCAATACGCATTACTCATGCTTGTTCCATCCTCTTCTGGAACATGTACATAAGAGTTTATGTCTGACCCTTTATTATCGTAACTTTCTCTATTATGAACATCTTTATAGTAATTATAAACTTGATTTGTAAAATAGTGAGCATCTACAGCTGCTTTATCTTGATCGAAAAAACTTTTTATATTTGTAATAATGTTTCCAACTGTTGTGTCACCTTTAAAAGATTCAAAAGCTTTAGTTATTATTTTACCTTTATGCGTACTATCTAGTAATTGATATTTACCATTATCTTCAGTTATATTTAAATTTTTAACTTTACCATCTGACCCTATTCCAGTTCCTGCTACTTGTGAAACTTGTTCTAAAATATTTTGTTTTTCAACTATATTCCCATTTTCTGCATCTACTTTAATTATCCAATGTGCAGCTTCTGGTAAAGTATATGATATATCTAAAGAATATACAGCTCTATTACTTTGCTCATCAACAGTAATTTTAGCCTCTTGTACAACATCTTCTCCTGATAAATTTTTAACTTCATCACGTGATTTTTCTATACCTTTAAACGCTAATTCAATAGCTTTTTCTTTATCTATTTTAGTTTCATTGTTAACTTCTAATTTCCCTTGGTTTAAGTCCCCATTTACAAATACCACTTTTCCAGTTTTATCTGTATGAATTTTTACTTCAGCCGATTCTGCAAAATATCCATCTACTTTAGGTTTTAAAGTATAATGAGTAAATCCTAAGTCATCTTTTTCTTTTTTAACTAATTCATACTGATCCGCATTATCTTTTACTTTGTACTCATCTGATACATTTTTTAATACATCTTTTAAATCTTGATCTGCTTTAACATTATAAGCTTGTGGTAACTCTTCTTTTGTTTGACTATCTGCAAAACTTACTGTAGGTGCTAAAACTCCGCATGATAACCCTGCTATTGTTAAAATAGCTAAATTTCTTTTAAACATAAATCCCTCTCCCTTTGTTATTTTTTTAACTTTACTTTTAAGCACTCTAACCCCTGTACTTAAACCTACTATTTTTAATTTTTTGTTTATTGCGAAAATTTTTAAAATACGTTTCTATAGTTAAATAAAGAATTAATACCCATATTTTAAAATTATATATTTATATTTGTTTTAATTGTAAATAATTAAAAACTTAAAGATTTACTACAGGTTAAACCTATTTTTGTATACAAAATTTACTTTTTTCTTACTAAACATAATTATGTTGTCTCTTGTATTATAAATAATATATACCGTTAATTTAATTGTCAACTATTTTTGGAAATTTTTAACAATTATAATTTTTTGTATTTTAATATCAGTTTTCAAAATTTTCCCAAATAAAAAAGCAACTGGGGTTAAAAGCCTATTTTCCAGTTGCTTTTTTATTTACATAATTTAAATTAATTTACACCAACTTCATCCCATGCTGCTTTAACATCATTAGCTTCTTTATCTCCATAAATATCTTTTGCTGATTGAATTAAAGAACTTTTAGCATCTGAGAACTGTGATTGTTGTGTTAAATATTGAGTAAGAGCTCTATAGTAGATTTTTTCTGATTTTTCTTTTCCTATTTTAGTTATAGTGTTATATGCTGCTTTGTTAGGAATACCACTGTTTGTATGAACTCCCCCATGATCACTTATTTTATTTTTATAGTCTTTCATATGTGCTGGTTGACCATATTTTTCTGGATTTTGCATGTCTCTTATAGCTTTTCCAGGAGTTTTGAATAAATCTTCACCCATTAACCAGTCTTCACTATCTACAAAATATCCAAATACATCTGAGAATGATTCATTTAATGCTCCTGGTTGATATTCGTAAACCAAATCAGCTGATGATGTTGTAACTCCATGAGTTATCTCATGTGCAATAACATCATTCGCAGCTGTAAAAGGATTTTGTGTTGCTGTATTTCCATCTCCATAAATCATCTCTACACCAGTCCAAGCCGCATTACTCCAATTTCCTCCATAATTAGGATCTTGAACATGTACATAAGAGTTTATATCTGCACCTTTCCCGTCATAACTTTCTCTATTATGAACATCTTTATAGTAATTGTAAACTTCATTTGTAAAATAGTGAGCATCTACAGCTGCTTTATCTTTATCGAAAAATCTTTGTATATTTGATATAAGATTTCCAACTATCCAATTATTTTCATCGTCTTGGAAAGATTCAAATCCTAAAGTTCCTATTTTACCTTTATGAGTAGTATCTAATAGCACATATTTATCCTTATCGAAAGTTACATTTAAATTTTTAACTTTACCATCTGTACCTATTCCACTACCTACTGCTCCTACAGCTTGTTCTAAAATATTTTGTTTTTCAACTATATTACCATTTTCTGCATCTACTTTAATTATCCAATGAGCAGCTTCTGGTACAGTGTATGCTATATCTAAAGAGTATATAGCTCTATTGCTTTTTTCATCAACAGTAATTCCTGACTCTTGAACAACATCTTTTCCTGATAAGTTTTTAACTTCATCACGCGATTTTTCTATACCTTTAAATGCTAATTCTATAGCCTTTTCTTTATCTATTTTAGTTTCATTTTTAACTTCTAATTTACCTTGATTTAAATCTCCATTTACAAAAACAACTTTTCCAGTTTTATCTGTATGTACCTTTACCTCAGCTGTTTCTGCAAAATATCCATCTGCTTTAGGTTTTAAAGTATAATGAGTAAATCCTAAATCATCTTTTTCTTTTTTAACTAATTCATATTGATCTGCATTGTCTTTTATTTTGTAATCATCTGATACATTTTTTAATACATCTTTTAAATCTTGATCTGCTTTAACATTATATGCTTGTGGTAACTCCTCTTTTGTCTGACTATCTGCATAACTTATTGTAGGCGCTAAAATACCACATGATAACCCCGCTATTGTTAAAATCGCTAAATTTCTCTTAAACATAAATCCCTCTCCCTTATTAAATTTTTAGTTTATTATGTAAATATCGTTTTAAAATAACATTAAATTCATGAGTTTTTAAGTTAATTTATATTTATTACAATTCTATATTATAAAAAATACTAGCCTTACTTACTCTTAAATAAAGCAACTGGATTCAAATAATTGTTTCCAGTTGCTTTTGAGTCATGATTAATTTACACCAACTTCATCCCATGATGCTTTAATATCGTTAGCTTCTTTATCCCCATAAATATCTTTTGCTGATTGAATTAAAGAACTTTTAGCATCTGTAAATTGTGATTGTTGTGTTAAATATTGAGTAAGAGCTCTATAGTAAATTTTTTCTGCTTTTTCTTTTCCTATTTTAGTTATAGTGTTATATGCTGCTTTGTTAGGAATACCACTATTTACATGAACTCCTCCATTATCATACCATCCTGGCCAATTTTTATAATCTTTCATATGTGCTGGTTGCTCATATTTTGTAGGATCTTGTAAATCTCTTATAGCTTCACCAGGATTTTTAAATAAATCCTCACCCATTAACCAATCATCACTATCTACAAAATATCCAAATACATCTGAGAATGATTCATTTAATGCACCTGGTTGATATTTGTAAACTAAATTTGCTGATGATGTTGTAACTCCATGTGTTATCTCATGTGCAATAACATCATTTGCCGCTGTGAATGGATTTTCTGTTGCTGGATCTCCATCACCATAAATCATCTCTACACCAGTCCAAGCCGCATTGCTCCAATTTCCTCCATAGCTAGGATCTTGAACATGCACATAAGAGTTTATATCTGCACCTTTTCCATCATAACTTTCTCTATTGTGAACATCTTTATAGTAGTTGTAAACTTCATTTGTAAAATAATGAGCATCTACAGCTGCTTTATCTTTATCGAAAAATCTTTGTATATTTGAGATAAGGTTTCCAACTATCCAATTATTTTCATCTTCTTGGAAAGATTCAAATCCTAAAGTCCCTATTTTACCTTTATGAGTAGTGTCTAATAGCACATATTTATCCTTATCGAAAGTTACATTTAAATTTTTAACTTTACCATCTGTACCTATTCCGCTACCTACTGCTCCTACAGCTTGTTCTAAAATATTTTGTTTTTCAACTATATTACCATTTTCTGCATCTACTTTGATTATCCAATGAGCAGCTTCTGGTACAGTGTATGATATATCTAAAGAATATATAGCTCTATTACTTTTTTCATCAACAGTAATGCCTGACTCTTGAACAACATCTTTTCCTGATAAGTTTTTAACTTCATCACGTGATTTTTCTATGCTTTTAAATGCTAATTCTATAGCCTTTTCTTTATCTATTTTAGTTTCATTTTTAACTTCTAATTTCCCTTGATTTAAATCTCCATTTACAAAAACAACTTTTCCAGTTTTATCTGTATGTACTTTTACTTCAGCAGACTCTGCAAAATATCCATCTGCTTTAGGTTTTAAAGTGTAATGAGTAAATCCTAAATCATCTTTTTCTTTTTTAACTAATTCATATTGATCTGCATTATCTTTTACTTTGTAATCATCGGATACATTTTTTAATACATCTTTTAAATCTTGATCTGCTTTAACATTATATGCTTGTGGTAACTCCTCTTTTGTTTGACTATCTGCATAACTTATTGTAGGCGCTAAAAATCCGCATGATAACCCTGCTATTGTTAAAATAGCTAAATTTCTTTTAAACATTTAAATCCCTCTCCCTTGTTAAATTTTTAATTTAATTAATAAATAATATAAACCCTTCACTTAAATAATATTAAATTCATGGCATATAAATATTAGTTAAGTCATTAACCCATTGTTTTGAATTTTTGTTTATTATGAAAATTTTGTAGGAATGTTTTTAGGATACTGTTAAATAAAATTTTTAAGACAAACATCATTTATATCAACTTTATAATCCATAAGTTAATATTTAAAATTATATCTGTTTATTTGTTTTGATAATGAGTAATTGAAATTTAAAAGATTTGTCCAATATTAAAACAATTGTGCATAGAAAATTTTATGTTATAAACATAATTATGTTCTCTCTTGTATTATAAATAGTATATACCGTTAGTTTGATTGTCAACTATTTTTCTCAAATTTTTTTAAAATTGAAAAAGCAACTGGATTTAAAAACTGACTTCCAGTTGCTTTTTGAGTCATAATTAATTTACACCAACTTCATCCCATGATGCTTTAACATCGTTAGCTACTTTATCTCCATAAAGGTCTTTTGCTGATTGAATTAAAGAACTTTTAGCATCTGTAAATTGTGATTGTTGTGTTAAATATTGAGTAAGAGCTCTATAATAAATTTTTTCTGATTTTTCTTTTCCTATTTTAGTTATAGTGTTATATGCTGCTTTATTAGGGATACCACTATTTGTATGAACTCCTCCTTTGTCTAACCATTCTGGCCAATTTTTATAATTTTTCATATTATCCGGTTGCCCATATTTTGTAGGATTTTGTAAATCTCTTATAGCTTCACCTGGTTTTTTAAATAAATCCTCACCCATTAGCCAATCATCACTATCTACAAAATATCCAAATACATCTGAAAATGATTCATTTAATGCTCCAGGTTGATTTTTGTAAACTAAGTTTGCTGATGATGTTGTAACTCCATGTGTTATTTCATGAGCAATAACATCATTTGCCGCTGTGAATGGATTTTCTGTTGCTGGATCTCCATCACCATAAATCATTTCTACACCAGTCCAAGCTGCATTACTCCAATTTCCTCCATAGTTAGGATCTTGAACATGCACATAAGAGTTTATATCTGACCCTTTATTGTCGTAACTTTCTCTATTGTGAACATTTTTATAATAGTTGTAAACTTCATTTGTAAAATAGTGAGCATCTACTGCTGCTTTATCTTGGTCGAAAAAATTCTTTATATTTGAAATAAGACTTCCAACTATCCAATTTTCTTCATCATCTTTAAAAGATTCAAATCCTAAAGTTCCTATTTTACCTTTATGAGTAGTATCTAATAATTGATATTTACCGTTATCTTCTGTTATATTTAAATTTTTAACTTTACCATCTGTTCCTATTCCAGTCCCTGCTGCTTGTGCAGCTTGCTCTAAAATATTTTGTTTTTCAACTATATTTCCATTTTCTGCATCTACTTTAATTATCCAGTGAGCAGCTTCTGGTACAGTATATGATATATCTAAAGAATATATAGCTCTATTGCTCTTTTCATCAACAGTGATACCTGCCTCTTGAACAACATCTTTCCCTGATAAGTTTTTAACTTCATCACGTGATTTTTCTATACCTTTAAACGCTAATTCAATAGCCTTTTCTTTATCTATTTTAGTTTCATTTTTAACTTCTAATTTCCCTTGATTTAAATCCCCATTTACAAAAACAACTTTTCCAGTTTTATCTGTATGGATTTTTACTTCAGCCGATTCTGCAAAATATCCATCTACTTTAGGTTTTAAAGTATAATGAGTAAATCCTAAATCATCTTTTTCTTTTTTAACTAATTCATATTGGTCTGCATTATCTTTTATTTTGTAATCATCTGATACATTTTTCAATACATCTTTTAAATCTTGATCTGCCTTAACATTATATGCTTGTGGTAACTCCTCTTTTGTTTGACTATCTGCAAAACTTACTGTAGGCGCTAAAAATCCGCATGATAACCCCGCTATTGTTAAAATAGCTAAATTTCTTTTAAACATTTAATCCATCTCCCTTATTAAATTTTTATAGTAAGTAATCTAGATTCTTTACTTAAACAATATTAGCTTCATAAAAGTATAAATATTATTTAAGTCTTCAGCTTGTTGTTTTTTAAATTTTTTGTTTATTGCGAAAGTTTAAGAGGAATGTTCTTAAGATTATTAAATAAAAAAATTAAGATAAACATTATTTTTATCAACTCTATAGATAATAAGTTGATATTTAAAATCATATTTTTTTATTTGTTGTGATTGTAAATAATTGAAAATTAAAAGATTTGTTTCAGATTGAAAATACTTTTGTTAGCTCTTGTATTATAAATACTATATACGATTAGTTTGATTGTCAACTATTTTTTTTATTTTTTATTTCTGCTTTACAGAAATAAATTTGTCATTAAATTTTGGCCAGAAAAGGTTAGTATAAGTATTGAATAGTATATCTACAATCATTTAAATTCCATCGTTCGTATCTATAACCCCTTTATTAAAAATATATTTTTGTGCTATGATATTTCATTAATACAATATGAAATATTTATTATTTGTGTTAACATTATTTTCATTTTTAATATGTTAATATATCT
>NZ_JAKEDR010000367.1 GCF_023653455.1 Paraclostridium ghonii | reverse complement strand
CTATAAAACAAGTAATATTATTTTTTATTTTATCAAAATAAAACTTAACATCTAAATTATTTCTTATTTGCTTTTCTAAATTTTCATCAAAAGATATATTTTTAGAAACTCTTTTTAATACTGGAAGAACTTCATTAAACAAACTATCTGCAACATCTTTTTTAAATGTTATATTTTCCTCTTTTTTTAATATATTATGAAATGGTACATAATTATAGCTTTGTTTATCCGATATAATATGAATTTTGTTTTCTGATAACACAACATCTCCTTTATTATTTAATAATAAAATGTCTTTGCTATTAGAGCTTAATACAAGTTTATCATCCTCTTCATTTATATGAAAAAGTATATCTATGTCATTATTCTTTACATATGCTTTACACTCTTGATTATCATAGTTAAATATAATTTCTTTATTTTTTATATTTTGTAGAAAGTTTTTTAATCCACTTTCTAGTACATTTAAATATTTGCCGTCTACAAGACTTAAATCAACTTTAAAATCTTTATATAAATTTTGATCTATATTGATA
>NZ_JAKEDR010000366.1 GCF_023653455.1 Paraclostridium ghonii | reverse complement strand
GTGTTAGTAACATGGTTAACAGGGTTCTTATTGTAGATGAAAATGGAAATAAGCAAGCAGAAGTAAAAGACGATGCAATGATAAAAGCGCATGGACTTTTTCAAGATGTTTACAAGGCTGAGGAAGGTAAAAACTCTAATATAGAGGCTAGTAAATTACTTAAGGGAGTTGAACAAACTTGTAGCTTAAGTGGGTTTGGAGATACCTCTTGTCAAACGGGATATGGTGTTCAAATAAAAGATAGCGCTACAGGACTTGTAGGGCTTTTTTATATTGATTCAGACACTCATACGTGGGAGGGCGGTAAATATTCAATCGACTTAGATTTAAACTTTAAAAACATAATGAACGAAGTTGAAGCAGGCGAAGAAGAAAAAGAAAATGAAGGAGTTTCAAGTGGTGGAACTTCTGTAAGCGGTGGTCGTGAGGTCCAATGTGAATTTACTGCTTACTTCCCTGAAAATAGCAAAATGGAAGGTGGCTTTTATGCTTCTAATGGTGAAAAACTATACCCAAGTAAGTTAACATGTGCATGCCCTAAAGACATTCCTTATAAC
>NZ_JAKEDR010000365.1 GCF_023653455.1 Paraclostridium ghonii | reverse complement strand
TCATTCGGAAATCTTCGGATCAAAGTTTACGTGCAACTCCCCGAAGCTTATCGCAGCTTATCGCGTCCTTCATCGGCTCTTAGTGCCAAGGCATCCGCCCTGCGCCCTTAATAACTTGACCAGTTATTAAAAGGTGTTATTTTTTAAAGAGTTTTTCTTCTCTTATATTGGTTTATTTAATCATCACTAAATGTTATGCAGTTTTCAAAGTGCTAACGCACTTCGCCAACAATTACTCCTATTCAGTCGTAATCTATTGCTCAAAGTACTTAATTTTAGGCTTACGCCTTTTTTAATTAGACTTATTAGCCTAATATATGGTGGAGATGAGGAGGATCGAACTCCTGACCCCTTGCGTGCAAGGCAAGTGCTCTCCCAGCTGAGCTACACCCCCACAATATGAAGTTCATTTAAGAACTCTCAAAATTAAACAGTAAGTAATTACTCCTTAGAAAGGAGGTGATCCAGCCGCACCTTCCGATACGGCTACCTTGTTACGACTTCACCCCAGTCATTGGTTTCACCTTCGACGGCCGCTTCCTAAAAGGTTAGCTAACCGGCTTC
>NZ_JAKEDR010000364.1 GCF_023653455.1 Paraclostridium ghonii | reverse complement strand
ATATTATTTAACTTATACTACAGCAAATTATATAATCTTGGGATTTGTATTCGATACAGTTTATTTTATTATAACAGGAGGAACACCATATCGTTCAACTACATCAGAATATAATTTTGCAATAATATCTATTATAGAAAATATGACTTTAATACTTATAAATATAAGTTATATAAATATAATTAAAAAATTTAAAAAAATAGATAAAGAAAAAATAAATATAATAATTATAGTAGGCTGTGTAATAAGTAATTTTTCAGTAGCTTTTATTAGTAGCTTACCTAGAGTTCTGTATAATATTAAAATTGATTTATATAGAGAAGTTAATGGTTTTAATTTAAACACAACTCCTAGATTATCTTTTTTAAACGGTATTTTACTTTTAATGGTAGTTTTTAAAACTATTAAAGATATTAAAGAAAAAAGTGAAGAAAATTTACTAAAAGAAAAAATAGATATGCAATATAAGTATTATTTAAACCTTAAAGAATCTAAGAATAAAGTTAAAAGGCTTTATCATGATATGAATAATCATATGCTTTGTATAAACAGTATGAGTGCTGATA
>NZ_JAKEDR010000363.1 GCF_023653455.1 Paraclostridium ghonii | reverse complement strand
TTAAGTGAATACATAGCTTAATGAGGGGAACCCGGGGAACTGAAACATCTAAGTACCCGGAGGAAAAGAAAGAAATTCGATTCCGTAAGTAGCGGCGAGCGAACGCGGAATAGCCCAAACCAGTGAAGTTTTCTTCGCTGGGGTTGCGGACACATCATAAACAAAGAGGTATCGTAGACGAAGAGAGTTGGAAAGCTCCGCTATAAAGTGTAATAGCCACGTAGTCAAAACGAGAAGACTTTAGATGTGATCCAGAGTACCACGGGACACGTGAAACCCTGTGGGAAGCAGGAGGGACCATCCTCCAAGGCTAAATACTACTTAGTGACCGATAGCGCATAGTACCGTGAGGGAAAGGTGAAAAGAACCCCGGGAGGGGAGTGAAATAGAACCTGAAACCCTGCGCTTACAAGCTGTGGAAGCACTTTATATGTGTGACCGCGTACTTTTTGTAGAACGGGCCAACGAGTTACGATAGTAAGCTAGGTTAAGTACTTAAGGTATGGAGCCGTAGTGAAAGCGAGTCTTAAATGGGCGTTAAGTTTGCTGTCGTAGACCCGAAACCGAGCGA
>NZ_JAKEDR010000362.1 GCF_023653455.1 Paraclostridium ghonii | reverse complement strand
GCTATATTTTCCATAGTTTTTTTAATTTAAAACTCAATAGAACTATTCTCCTATTTTCAAACTATTTTGATGGTAAAATTTCTATCCAATAATTATCAGGGTCTGCTATAAAATATATGCCCATATCTTTATTTTCAAAGCATATACATCCCATTTCTTTATGTAATTTATAAGCTCCATCAAAATCATCAACTCTTAATGCTAGATGAAACTCGTTATCTCCTAGGTTATATGCTCTATCCCAATCTCTAATCCAAGTTAATTCTAATGTATGTGTAGTTTCTCCATCTCCTAAATAAGATAATATAAAACTTCCATCTTTTGATTCATGTCTTTTTACTTCCTTAAGTCCTAATGCTTTTTCATAAAACTTTAAGCTTTTTTCTAAGTTTAATACATTAATGTTATTGTGACAAAATTTAAATTTCATATATTCCTCCTTGTTTAGAATAACATTCTGTTAACTTATTTATATTTGAATCTCGACCCCGATAGGGTTTACAATGGTTTCACCACAAAACACATTCCCCCTATAGAAAGGAGTCGAGAAAATTGAAACCTACGGTTAAATGCCC
>NZ_JAKEDR010000361.1 GCF_023653455.1 Paraclostridium ghonii | reverse complement strand
GTGGACTATGCAAAGATTCCATACAGTAGAAAGTTTTACTGATACTCTTAAAAAATATTTTGAAGTTGTAGAACATATAAGCCATAATGGTTCTGCAATGCAAATTAGATGTAAAAAGCCTATAAATCTACCTATTGAACACTATGAAAAATCATTAAATATTGAATTTAATATGGAATACCCTAATAACTATAGACATAATCAGCACGAAAAAATAGTTCAAGCTATAATTTCAGAATTAAAAAATAGATGTGTATAGGTTTGCTGTAAAGAAGATTAAGAAGCTTAAAAACAAGCTTCTTTTTTTTATTTTGAAATAAAGGAGGTGTGTATCATTGGTAAGACCTAAAAAAATTATAGAACAAAAGCAATTTGAAAGTTTATGTGCAATTCAATGTACTCAAGAGGAAATTTGCAATATTCTTGACGTTACAGATAAAACACTAACTCGATGGTGTAGAGAAACATATAATTTAAGTTTCTCCGAAGTTTATCAACAAAAAAGAGATTTAGGGAAAATGTCCTTAAGAAGGCAACAATTCAAGCTCGCAGAAAAAGGAAATTCAACAATGCAAATATGGCTAGG
>NZ_JAKEDR010000360.1 GCF_023653455.1 Paraclostridium ghonii | reverse complement strand
ATGGGACTATAGCTCAGCTGGGAGAGCACCTGCCTTACAAGCAGGGGGTCACAGGTTCGAGCCCTGTTAGTCCCACCAATTGCGGCCTGGTAGTTCAGCTGGTTAGAATGCCAGCCTGTCACGCTGGAGGTCGAGGGTTCGAGTCCCTTCCAGGTCGCCAAAAAACAAATACGCGGGAATATGGCTCAGTTGGTAGAGCAATTGACTGTTAATCAATGGGTCACAGGTTCGAGTCCTGTTATTCCCGCCAATTAATTAAATTTTAATAAAGAATAATATGGGAATATGGCTCAGTTGGTAGAGCAATTGACTGTTAATCAATGGGTCACAGGTTCGAGTCCTGTTATTCCCGCCAATATGCTAGTGTGGCTCAACGGTAGAGCAGCTGACTTGTAATCAGCAGGTTGTAGGTTCGATTCCTATCACTAGCTCCAACGTGGAGGATTTCCCGAGCGGCCAAAGGGGGCAGACTGTAAATCTGTTGTCACTGACTTCGGTGGTTCGAATCCACCATCCTCCACCAACTAAATACGCGGGTGTAGCTCAATGGTAGAGTTCCGGCCTTCCAAGCCGGCTGTGAGGGTTCGA
>NZ_JAKEDR010000036.1 GCF_023653455.1 Paraclostridium ghonii | reverse complement strand
CATGATTATTCTGAACATAAGCCTAAGTGGGTTGAAATAAGGCCTGGCCACTTTATATTTGGTTCAGATCCTGAAATGGAAAAATATGAAAAAGAATTGGCTCAAAAAGAAGCTACTAATCAATAAATAAAGAAATTATATGTAATTTACAACTAAACATATATTAGGTATATAAATAAAATGCATATTCTCCTAAAAATAGTTACAATAAAGATATTGATATATCTTACCAAGCTTAGGAAATATGCATTTTCATGTGCAATAAAACAAAGCTAACCTACTGTTTTGACATTATGTACATACATAACAGATGCTAGTTACACCTCTACAATTCTAAGAAAAATTTAACTTTCAATTCATTCTAATTTTAGGCATACTTAAAGAGGACTACCGTCATATATTTTAGTCGATAGCCCGTTTTTTTATCCTATGGTTTTTACCAATTCTTCTTCTCCTAATATGCGTGTTATTCTAACCCCAAAGTTTTCATCAACAATTACAACTTGTCCATAACCTATTTTTCTGCCATTTACGTTTATCTCAACTTCTTGTCCTTCAAATGTATCTAGTTCAATTAAAGACCCCTTTGATAACTCAAATATGTCTTTTAATGATATTTTTGTTCTTCCAAGTATTGCACTTACCTTAAGCTCTATATCTAATACTCTATCAAATTTTTCACTCATATGATTACACTTCCTTCTTTGCACTATCTGTTATAATAATACCACGCTTATTTTTAATAAGACCTGGTTTACATTTAAAAGATTTAGATCCTCCTACATGAAGGTCTATATCTCCATCTATTTTAGTATCTAGAGTTATAACATCTCCTAATTTTATATCTAATAACTCTTCTACACTTATTTCTGTTTTACCTAATACTGCAATCATCTCTGCACTTGTTCCACAAATTTTATTATAAATTGCATTTGTAAATTCAAAATCATATTCAATGTTTTTACTTTTAAAAAGTCTTTTGGGTTCTAATTGCTCTAATACAGGTTCCATACAGCTATATGGATTGCAAAAAGTCATTTTTCCTACTTCTTTGTTTCCATCCATCATTTTCATATGAGAAATTAAAACTGATTCACTTACTGGATATTTTTTACTAGAACCTACATTCGTGTAAATATTTGATACTTCTCTATGCTCACAACCTTCAAATATATGCATTTTTGTTAAAAACTTGCTTCCTATGTAAGATATAAGTTCTCTATCTACTTCCGTTAGCTCTCGCTTGTAATCACTAAATACTCCATCTCCCCCAAGTATTAAATCTACAAATGTAAGTGCTATACTCTTATCTATTTGATATATAAGTCCTTGAACTAGTGGTTGTATTGAATGCTCAATAATCACTGAGTCATTAGGAATCATATTCATAAATTCTTCATAATTTGTTTGTTCTATTTTTTCTAATTTACACACTATACTAGGTCTTTTTAATTCATAAGCTACAAATAAGTTTATATTCTTACAAAACTCTTCTTCTATTATAGATAGAAATCTCATGTTTCCAGTAGAATATCTTTGTGGCTTTTTAAAGTCATATACAACTATTCCTTGGCTCATAATGTATTATTTTATCTCCTATATAAATTTCATTGCTTTTAAGGTTATATACAATTTTACAGATTTAACAATACGGTAAATAAACGCATTTCTGGATAATATCAAATAACCTTGTACTTTAATAAATATTTTATAGCTTAGATAAAGCAGATACTATTATCTCCTCTTTAAATGGCTTTACAATAAATCCTTTTGCTCCATATATTATAGCTTCTTTCATTCTAGCTTCTTGCCCTAATGCCGAAACCATTACTACAGATGCAGCTGGATCAATCTTCTTAATTTCTCTTAGTGCTTGTAATCCATCCATTTCTGGCATAGTTATATCTAGTGTCACTATATCTGGCTGTAATTCTTTATATTTTTCAATAGCCATTACTCCATTTTCTGCCTCTCCAACTATTTCAAAATCATAATTTTGAAGCATAGTACGTATAGACATACGCATAAATGCTGCATCATCAACTATTAATACTCTTTTCATAATTTATCCCTCCATTTATGTGAATTATAATCTTTTTCTATACACCGATGGTTTTACACGTTGAAAATTGATTTGTAGATTTGATAAATTCTCTGACATTCCAATAATCAAGTACCCTCCAGGCTTAAGTGATTCATATAATTTTTTTATTAGTCTTTGTTTTGTAGGTGTATCAAAATATATCATTACATTCCTGCAAAAAACAACATCATACTTACCTTTTTCCCAACCTAAACTATTGTTTAGATTAAAATATTTAAAGTCAATTAACTGTTTTATACTATCATCAATCATATAATTTTTTTCATTTACTTTTTTAAAAAAACTTTTTATCCACACTGGTGGTAATTTCGATATCTTATCTTCTGAGTAAATGCCCGATTTTGCTTGTTTTAGTACATTATTAGAAATATCTGATGCAGTTATACTAACTTTAAATTTTGAACTTTTTCCAAGTATCGTTGATACTAACATAGCAATGCAATAAGGTTCTTCTCCTGTAGATGCTGCCGCCGACCAAATTTTTATTCCTCCAGCAGGAGGTTTTTTTAAACTAGGTGTTATTATCTCATTTTTTAAAAATTCATAGTGTTGTTCTTCTCTCATAAAATATGTAAAGTTTGTCGTCAATTTTTCTACAAGTGTAGATGCTTGTTCTCCTGTACTATCTTTCATTAAATTATCTATGTAACTTTTAAAATCCTTAAATCCTAATTTTTTTACCATTAATAATAATCTTGTCTCTATTAACGTTCTTTTATTTTCTAGATTTATTCCATAGTTATTGTACATATAATTTTTTAGTCTTATAAAATCTTGGTTAGTTAGTTCCATCGGCAATATCCTCTACAATTTGTACTAATGAGTCACAGTCTAGTATCATTTGAACTTCATCATTAATTTCACTAACACCTTTTATAAAATTTTGTTTGCATTCTTCTTTACTTGAGTTCATCTTCATAATTTGATTAGGTAATATAGTAATAACTTCATTTACTGCATCAACTATTAATCCAATTTTTTCCATATTATTCTCTATTATAATTATACACGTTCTTTCATTATAGTCTATAGGTTCTATGTCAAACCTCATCCTTGCATCCATTACAGGTATAATGTTACTCCTTAAATTTATAATACCTTTCATATATTCAGGAAGGAATGGAACTTTTGTTATCGGTAATACCTCAATAATTTCTATAATGTAATTTGATGATAATGCATATTTTTGATCATTTACAATAAACACCATATACAAATCATCTATTTTACTATCTATTATTTCATCATTTGTATTCACAAACAATACACCACCCTTTTAAATAACTTTTTCGCGTTTTCCAACACTCTTAATAGTTAACTTATTCGTAAGAGTGTCAAATACAATAGTCCTTCCACAAGAACCTAATACCTCTTCAGAAACAATAGAAATATTTAACTTAGCTAATGTCTCTTTGCATGACTTTACATTTTTCTCGCCAATAGTAAAAATACTATTACTATTATTCTTAAAATTAAACATGTGAGCCCCACCAGCTAATTTAGCTCTTATGAGTCTTGGATTAGCACCAGATTTTTTCATTTGATTATATAGTAAATTAATTCCACTATCTGCATACTTTGCTTTGTTATCTAATTTTTTATCATACTTTGAATCTGGAAGTAAAATATGTACTAAACCAGCAATTTTATTTATTTCATCGTAAAGAACTACTCCACAGCATGATCCAAGCCCAACTGTCATTATTTTATCTGGTGATTTTACAATGTTAGATTCTGCTATTCCTACTGTTATAATTTTCATTAATTGTTCTCCTAACAAGCAAAACCTAATGATGATAGTAATTTTTCACATGACTCAACTTTAGGAATAAAATAATATTTACCTTCTATACTCTTATCTGTTGTAAAAAAGTCAGTCTCTATACATAATATTGAATCTGAAACTGGTCCATATAATGATATAGGTAAGTTCATAATTGCTCTAACCATATCTACACTAAAATAAGGAATAGATTGATCTATGCTTAAACTAGTCATGTCTGATATTGCAGTTAAGTATGTACCACATAATATGTTGCATACCTCACCTATAGAACTTAATTCATTACGTACTGATTCGTAGTCTTCTTTATTGCATACAGCATTATTGCCAGTAACTTTTGATAATAAATTAATTGCAGAATCAAGTTTCATTATAACTAGTATAAAACCTTCCATATCTCTTGATAGTTGTAAAACCGTTCCTACAACTAATTCCTCAGGAGAGTCATAACTATTAGTTATATCAGAAAAGCTTATTAAATCACTCTTTGGTATTCCTATATCTACAATTTCATTTAGCATCATTCCTAATGAAGTAGATGCGTTTCCTGATCCTATATTGCTTATTTCTCGAAATACATTTAATTTATCACACTCAAAATTCATATATACCTACTTTCTATCTACTCTTTATTTCTCAATGTAGAATTTGATCTTTTTAATTGATTTAATATTGCATTTGGTATCATATCTAAAGAAGTTTCTTTCCAAACTGCTCCAATATTTTTTGCCGCCATAGGCATTCCGTATACAACACAGGAATGTCTATTTTGTCCAATTGTATATCCACCTGCATTTTTTATATCAAGTAAACCTTTAGCTCCATCTGACCCCATTCCTGTTAAAATAACACCTATAGCACTTTTGTTTGCAGATTTTGCTACAGATTGGAATAAGTAATCTACTGAAGGGCAGTGTCCACTAACTTTTTCCTTCTTTTTTACTTCTAATACATATTTATTATTTCTTTTTTCAATTCCCATTTGTAAAGCTCCTGGAGCTATATATGCATATCCACTTAAGATTTCTTGTCCATCTTTACCTTCACAAACATTTATAACACATTCTTTATTTAGCCTTTCTGCATATCTTTGTGTAAATACTGGTGGCATATGTTGAGTAATTACTATTCCTGGCAATCCAAGAGGTAATTGTTTTAAAATTTTACTAACAGCTTCTACCCCTCCCATAGATGCTCCAATAGCAATTATATCCATACTAGATTTAGAGGTTATATTTTTGACTATATTTTTTTTATGTGTAATATCATTAGGTTTATTTAATTTATTTCTTGAATAATTATCTTTAACTAATTTAGCCACAGATGCTTCTTTTATTTTACTTGCTAAATCATTAGCAAAGTCATTCATTCTCTTTGAGTCTGGCTTTTCTACAAAGCCAACAGCTCCCGCATTTATAGCTTCAAAGCATCTGTCATCTGCACCACTTATAACTATTGTAGGTATGGGGCATTGATCCATTAAAATTTTTAAGAACTCAATTCCACTCATACCTGGCATCTCAATGTCTAGCGTTAATACATCTGGCCTAAATTCTATTATTTTATCTCTAGCTTCATAGGGATCCTTAGCTGTACCTACAATTTCTAACTCTTCAAATTCTTGCAAGTACTTTGATATAATACGACGAAATATACTAGAATCATCAATTATTAAAACTTTTATTTTTTTGTTTACTTCCATATAACGTCTCTCCTTGTGAATATTTAAGATGTCTTTTTAGCTTTAAAGATTCTACTTTATGTATTACTCGCTTATAATTGCATTTGCATCAATTATTAAGCT
The DNA here is from genome assembly GCF_023653455.1 of Paraclostridium ghonii. Taxonomy (GTDB): domain Bacteria; phylum Bacillota; class Clostridia; order Peptostreptococcales; family Peptostreptococcaceae; genus Paraclostridium; species Paraclostridium ghonii. The sequence continues at coordinate 19,203 of NZ_JAKEDR010000036.1, read as the reverse complement.
AATAGATCCATCTTCTAATATAGAACACCCAGACATATATGATTGAATTTTTTCAAACTGTGTTAATAATTCTGGTATTGGTTTTATTACAACCTGTTGTTGTCCAATAATTCCATCTACAATGATACAAACATTTCCTATTTCAGACTCAACCAAAATCATAATCCCATCGTCATGCTTATCACTATCTATCCCTAATATTTTTGATAGTCTTCTAATTTCATAGCAACTCCCTCTTATTATGCTATGTTCTTCTCCATTTGGATTCTTAACTATCTCATAGACCCCTTGTCTAAACACTTCCTTTATATTAAGTGAAGGAATTATATATATTTCATCTCCTACTCTAACTTTCATTCCATCAACAATTGCTAGTGTTAAAGGAATTCTAATCACAATCATAGTCCCTTGTCCTTTTTCACTATCAATAGTTATAGATCCTCTTAGCTGTCTTATATTAGTATAGACAACATCCATACCTACTCCTCTACCGGAATACTCACTTACAGCTTCTTTTGTAGAGAATCCAGGGGCTAGAATGAAATTATAGGCTTCTTTATCACTAATTTCTTCAAAGCTTTTGCTTGTTATTCCTTTTTCTATAGCTTTTTTTACAATCGCTTCTTTATTTAATCCTCTACCATCATCTTTTATTACTATAACTACATCTCCACCAGTGTTTTTAGCTTCTAATACTATAGTAGCTTTTTCTGGTTTAGAAGTTTTTTGACGCTCTTCTGGCGTTTCTATACCATGGTCCATACTGTTTCTAATCATATGCATCAATGGATCCGATATATTTTCTAAAATATTCTTATCTACTTCTGTTTGTTCTCCTATTAGCTTTAAATCTACTGACTTTCCAGTTTTCCTACTCATATCTCTTACAACTCTTTGCATTTTTGTAAAAGTAGAAGATATAGGAACCATCCTAATAGACATAACTACATCTTGTAATTCATTTGTTAATTGATGTAACCTTCTAGCTTGCTTTTCAAAATTATCACGATTAAAGTTCTCTATCTGAGATTGTTTTTCTACCATAGATTCTGTTGTAACAATCTCACCGACTAAGTTCATAAGCATATCAATTTTATTAATATTTACACTTAAATAACTGTTTTTGTTATGTACATGATGCTGAGTTTCTTCTGGTTTAGAGTCTTTTTTTGTGTCTTTACTTAAATCACTGCTTTCTTCATTTCTTTCTTCTTTATGTTCTTTAGTTTCTTTTGCCCTTTCTTGGTTTACATCACTTAAATTATCTTTTTCTAATGTTATAGCTACTTCTTCTATCTCAACTTTTTCCTCTGATGGAGGATCTATATTGAATATATTTTTCAAATCTGATTCATCACTTACTTCTTCTATATCTAAACTTTTTAAAAACATAGTTTCTTTAATACATTGTTCAAGTGAATCTTTTTCTTCTTCTGTACTTACATATAATTTAAATCCTTCATTTATTATTTCATTATCACATTCTACTTCTAAACTTGGGGGAATAGTTTTTATAAATGAGCATTTATTTTCAATCATAGCAAGTACTCCTAATGATCTAATTCCTTCCATTCCACACCCATCTTCAAATGAAACTTTTATATAAAAGTGTTTTTCTCCATCCTTAGGCATTTTTATTTCAATTAGATCTGATATATCATTATTTTGATCTTCTTCCTTTATTTCAGTTTCTGTTTCTTCTTTTAACAAAGCTAATACTCTTTCAAGCAATTCATCTATACTCGCTTCTGGAAGAAGTCCATCTTGAACATTTAATATCTCTTCTTTTAAAAAATCTATGCTTACTAAAACTACATCAACTACTTCTTCCCACTTATTATCGGAAAGTTCTCTTCCATTTCTTATTCCATCAAAAACATCTTCTATGCTATGCGTAAGCTTAGTTAAACTATCATAACCCATCATAGCTGAAGATCCCTTAATAGTGTGCATTGCTCGGAAAATTTGTTCAATCTCTTCTTTTCCCAATTTTCCTGTACCAGATTGCCCTACAAGTAGAATTTCTTCTAATTGCTCTAGTAATTGCATATTTTCGTGAACATAAAATTCATTTAAAGAATCCATTCCGCTCATATTTTGCCTCCTTTTATTAATTAAACTATAAATCTTTTTAACTTGTATCTAGTCATTCATAGCAAAATACTCTGCTTCTTTATTGTTAAAATCTATATTTCTATTTAAATTATTTGTATCTTTTAAGCTAAAGTTATCTATAAGTGACTTTAACATTTGAGCTTGACCACTTAGCTCTTCACTTGCTGCTGCACTTTCTTCTGATGTTGCTGAATTTGTCTGAACAACTTCTGAAATTTGATCTACACCTAATGTAACTTGAGCTATTGAATTAGCTTCTTCTTCAGACGCCTTGGCTATATCATTTACCAAAGATGTAGTTTCATTAGTAGTATTTATTATTTTTTGAAGTGACTGAGCTGTATTGTCTACAATTTTTGTTCCATTGTCTACTGCTTCTATTGAATTCTCAATTAGTGTAGATGTATTTTTTGCTGCTTCTGCTGATTTTGCTGCAAGATTTCTTACTTCATCTGCTACTACTGCAAACCCTTTACCAGCTTCCCCTGCACGTGCTGCTTCTACAGCTGCATTTAATGCTAATATATTTGTTTGGAAAGCTATGTCATCTATTGTTTTTATTATTCTTCCTATTTCACTTGATGTAAATGATATATCTTCCATTGCTTTTACCATTTCTTTCATTTGGTTATTACCTTCTTGAACTTGTTTTGCCGCATTTAAAGTTAATGAATTAGCTTTTTTCGCATTATCTGCAGTCCCTTTTATTTTTTCAGAAATTTCATTTATAGTAGAAGATAATTCTTCAATAGCACTCGCTTGTTCTGTAGCTCCTTGTGATAACATCTGTGATCCACTTGCAACTTGCTCTGATGCTGCTCCTACTTCTTCTGCAGCTATGTTTATTTGTTCCATTGTTTTACTTAAGTCATTTGTAATCATATTTATGGAGTTCTCAATATATCTAAAAATACCTATATATTCCACTTTAGTATCTATGTCAAAATTACCTGATGCAATCCCCCCTAAAACTATAACTGTATCATCTATAATATCTTTTATTTCATTACTCATTTGAGTCATACTATTTGATAAATCCCCTAATTCATCTTTTGACTCATAATTAAGTTCAATATCAAAATCTCCAACAGCTATTTTGTTAGCTGCTACTTTTATTTCTTCAATAGGTTTCTTTAAACTTCTAGTGACATATATGCAAATAGCTACTCCTGCTAATATAGAAATTATATTTAAAGTTGTTGATATAAACTTAGCAGTCTTTGCTGAGTTTTCTACATCTTTATCAAAATTATTTCCTATATTTTCAGCCTCTTTGTAAAGATTTATTGCTGTTTCTCTACACCCTTCAAATGCTTTTGTGTATTCGCTACCATCTATTTCTTTTATAGACCCTTTAAAAGTTGGCTGCTGAGTTGTATTATATATATTTTCATATGATTGTTTTAATTCCCCTTCATATTTTTCAATACTATCAAGGTACTGAGTAATTTTTTTATTCTCTACTGCTTTTTCAGATCCATTTCTTATATCATCAATTCTCTTTTCAAGACTGTCAAATTCCTCTAGAACTAACTTTCTATTTTCTATATGTTCATTATTTGCAAATGCATCATTAAGTCTTCTAGAAATCCCCTCTAAATCTCTGCGTATCCCCATAGCTTGAGTCGTTAGTTCATAAGGCCCCGTAAATAAATCATGACTTACTTTAGCTGCTTGTGTTAAATTATACAATGTATATCCATTTGCAACTGTTGTAATCACTAGTAAAATTGCAAAACATACCCCTAACTTCCTACCTATTTTTAAATTTTTCATATGTATTCCTCCCCCCATTTTTTGTAAACTCAAATAAAATTAGTTTATATAATAGAACTATTTATCCTATTTTTTATACGGATAAAGGCATCCATACTTTAGAAATTAATTATATAAATAAAAATTTTTAAAGTGTAACATTAATCTTATATAACAAAAAAAAATAGAAGATTTAAATCTTCTATTTCTTATATACCCTATTATTCGTTTAGTGATAAATTTTCTTCACTATTTTCACAAAAACTAATATTATTAGATTTATTTGTATTTTTTAAACTAAAATTATCTATAAGTGATTTTAACATTTGTGCTTGTCCATTTAATTCTTCACTTGCTGCTGCACTTTCTTCTGATGTTGCTGAGTTCGTTTGTACAACTTGTGATATTTGATCTACACCTAATGTTACTTGAACTATTGAATTTGATTCTTCTTCAGATGCTTTTGTTATATCATTTACTAATTCAGTAGTTCTATTAGTCGTAATTATTATTTTTTGAAGCGACTGAGCTGTATTATCTACAATTTTTGTTCCATTTTCTACTGCTTCTATTGAATTTTCAATTAACGTAGCTGTATTTTTTGCTGCTTCCGCTGATTTTGCTGCAAGATTTCTTACTTCATCTGCTACTACTGCAAATCCTTTACCAGCTTCACCTGCACGAGCTGCTTCTACTGCTGCATTTAACGCTAATATATTTGTTTGGAAGGCTATATCATCTATCGTTTTTATTATTCTTCCTATTTCATTTGACGTAAATGTTATATCTTCCATTGCTTTTATCATTTCTTTCATTTGATCATTACCATCTTTAACTTGTTTTGCAGCATTTAAAGTTAATGAATTAGCTTGTTTTGCATTTTCTGATGTTCCCTTTATTTTTTCAGATATCTCATTTATAGTTGCAGATAATTCTTCAATTGCACTTGCTTGTTCTGTAGCTCCTTGTGATAACATTTGTGACCCACTTGCAACTTGGTCTGATGCTGCTCCTACTTCTTCCGATGCTATATTTATTTGTTCCATTGTTTCACTTAAGTCACTTGTTATTTTATTTATAGAATTTTCAATATACTTAAAAACTCCTATATAATCTGCTTTTGTCTGTGTATTGAAGTTTCCTAAAGAAACATCTCCTAACACTCTAACAGTATCAGTTATAATATCTTTTATTTCATAACTCATTTTAGACATACTTTTTGATAAACTACCTAGTTCATCCTTTGATTCATAACTCACTTCAATGTCAAAATCTCCACTAGCCATTTTATTTGCTGCTACTTCGAGTTCTTCTATTGGTTTCTTTAAACTTCTTGTAATATATATACATATTATTACTCCTAATGCTATAGCAAAAACACTAGTTGCTATTGCTATAGATGTAGCTCTTGAAGAAACAGATTTCACCTCTTTATTAAACTCAATTCCTCTAGATTCTGCAGCAGTATTAAGAGCTTCTGCTGTTTCAACACACTTATTATATACTTCCCAATATGGTGTATTTTTTTCGGTAATTTTTATAGCTCCCTCATAATCTCCTCTTTCCATAGCAGATTGAACTATTTCAAATTGTTCTCTAAATTTTGCAATAGACGACTCCATATCATCAACTAATTTTTTATCTCCATCAAAAGACTTTCTAAGGATTTTGATACTTTTCTCAACATTATCAAAATCCTTTCTTACTATATTCCCATAGTATTCTGGGCTTTTTTCTATAATCGCATTACCCATATTCCTTCCAATAGATACTAAATCTCTACGAATTTCCATAGTTTTAGTTGTGGATATATAAGGACCTTCAAATAACTCATCACTTAATTTTTCTGATTTTCGCAAATTATTTATAGAATAAAAGTTTGCAAAAGCTGTAATTATTAATAAAATCCCAAAAGATATAATTAATTTTTTACTTATTTTAAAGTTTTTCATATACGTATCTCCTTACACATAATTTTTACTTTTCTTGTAGTTATGATACGGATAAATAATTTAACACTTTAGATTTTATTTTAGGCAAAAAGAAAAAAGGCATTATATAAGGCCTTTTTCTTTTTCTTTTATTTAGTTTTAATTCCAAAGAATTCTTTTGTGTCATCTATAAATTTCATAAAATCTGATTTAATAGTTTCATTTACTTCAAATAAATCACTTAAACCTTGTCTAAATTCCACTTCAGATTTTGTCATTAGATCACTTGGTATTTCACCTAATTTTTTAATTCTAGCATCTAATTCTTTACTTATTTTTTCAGACTCTGCTATTAGCTTATCATTCATTTCTTTTACTTGAGGGTCTTTAGTTTCAACTTTTTTTAATGAAGTTGTTAACTCATCAACTTTATTTTTGCTTTCTTCATAATTTTTCTTTAAATCAGCTACATATTTTTCATTTCCTGGGTAATTTGCTGTAGGTTGCTCTACTCTTATTGGTTCATAGCCTTTAAATCCTGCTATATTACTTTCATACATTTTACTAAATTCAGTTTTGTATCCTTCTAAAGTCATGTCTTTGTACATATTATTTGCTGTTTGGTCAGTTGATTGATTTTGGTTTTTGTCTGCTGTTTTATTGGTGCATCCTACTGCTCCAAAAGTAAGAACTCCTATTAACCCTAGCATTACAAGTTTTGAATATTTCATGTTCTACCTCCAAATTTATATATTTAATTCTATATTTAAATAATGACTTATATTTCTTATAGAATTCTCAAACTTATTTGTAATTGTTTCAGATATTTTAAAATTTGATTGTATATAATCTATAAAGCTTTCTGTTTCTAATGAGTACTTTTCTTTTGGCATATCTTTTATTTCATTCTTTTTAGTATTTATCTCTGTTATTAAATTTTCACTATTTTTTACTAATTCGTTATTTAAGTCCGTAAGTTCAATATCTCTCATTACCAAATTATTCATATCTTTTTTAAATCCAGATATATGTCTTTCATATATTTCTAACAATTCTTTATACTCTTCAATATAGCCTTTATTACTTGTTAATCCTTGATTTTCAAAGAATTTTTCAGTATTATCATACTCTTCAATATATAATGGTTCTATATATTTCTTATATGAGTTCATAAATTGCTCATTATATTCAAAAACGCTTAATCCTTCTTGATTAAAACTTTCATTGTTATTTAAATTGTAATTAATTCCTTTGTAAAAACTACACCCCCCTAATAAAACATTACCAATGATAATTAAAGTAATTGATAATATTTTAATATTACTCATAAAAACTCTCCTTCCAAAAGACTATACTTATAGTATTTCAATAAAATACAATTTTATTTACCAAAATAAAATATTTATTTTTTTACTCTTACAAAGTACTTAGTGTGAAGAAGCTCATGTGCTTTGTGACTCAATGGTTTATCTAAATATCTTTCATATATAGCTTGAACTGCTGGATTTTCCTTGGATACTCTTAAGTTTGCTGTTCTATCTATATTATTTAACCCCTCTGCTCTTTTTTCTATACTCTCAATTCGTTTTTTTGCTTTTGGTTGGCCTCCGCCACCTACACATCCACATGGACACGCCATTATTTCTATAGCATGGAAAAATTCTTCTTTAGATCTTATTTTATCAAGCATTTTTCCAGCTTCTTTCAATCCATATGCAACTCCTATTCTAAGCTTTAATTCACCTACTTCTAAATCACATGCTCTAAATGAATCCCAACCTCTTAAACAAGTAAATTCTACATTTTCTAATTTTTCTCCGGTCATATTTTCTATAGCTGTTCTAGTTGCAGCTTCAATTACCCCACCAGTTCTTCCAAATATTATTCCAGCTCCTGTGTATTCACCTAAAACTTGATCTATTTCTTCATCTTCAATTGATTTTAAATCAATCCCTGAATCTTCAAATATCTTTATAAGCTCTCTAGTCGTTATAACATAATCTACATCGTAGTTTAAACCTCTTGAGAATTCGTGTCTTGACGCTTCGTATTTTTTAGCTATACATGGCATTATTGCAACTGAAGTTACTTCATCTCTACTAAGACCTTTTTCTTCTTTAGCCCATAAATCTTTAGCAACTGTAGCAAACATTTGCATTGGTGATTTAGCAGTTGATGGAACATCCAGCATATCTCCATAATTTTGTTCAATAAACTTAACCCAAGCAGGACAACAAGATGTAAGTATTGGAAGTTTAACATCTTTATCTCCTGCAAAGTGTTTTTCTAATCTTTCTTGAAGTTCTGCTGCTTCTTCCATTATTGTAAGATCTGCTGCCCAAGTAGTATCAAATACATAATCTACTCCTAGTTTTCTAAGTGCTGCAGCTATTTTTTTCTCAACATTTGTTCCTGGTTCAAATCCAAATGCTTCGCCTATAGCTACCCTTATAGCTGGTGCCATTTGAGTTATTACAATTTTATTAGGAGTAGCTAAATCTCTTAAAAATTTAAGAGTATTATCTCCGGCAGTTATAGCATCAACTGGACAAGATGCAATACATTGCCCACAATGAGTACATCTATTATAATCAATAGAATGTTGTTCTTTTCTTTCTCCTATTATACAGTCTACTGGACAAACTCTTTTACAAGCTCCACACCCTATACACTTAGTAGTTATTGTAAGCTTTATCAGATTATTACATTGAGCTGTATAACACTTTTCATCTTCTATATGTTCTTCTATTTCTTTATAAAACTTATCAATTATTTCTTGCATTATGTTATGTTTTTGATTTAAAGTTTCTTTTACAGTACTCGCAAGTTCTCTTAATATAAAAACATCCCTCATATTAGATCTGCCTTTACTTATCCTGTCTAGTATCTTCCACATCCTCATTATCTCATCTTTAACTTTTTCATATTTTTTAAATTTATCATCTTTCATTTTCCCAATTAAAAAATCTATGTAAAACTTAGCATATTGAACTATACAATCTTCCTGTGAAAGAATTATTACAGTCCTCCTACAATCTTCATTAAATAAATTAAAATCCAACTCTTTATTTAGACTATCCTCCGTTAAAAAACCTCCGAAAGGAATTCCTAACTGAGCAGCTTTAAAATCACCATTTTTTATTATTCCTCCAGCTAAATCTATAATATCTTTAAGCGTTGCTTTTTCTGGAATATCTATAATCCCAGGATTATTTATTTTCCCTGAAATAGCAACCTTTCTACTGCTATCCGTTATTTGTTTTAATTCTTCTTCACTAAATGCAGTGAAAACAGATCCCAATGAACTTTGAATTATTTTCTGTTTATTATCTCCCATTTTGAACACTCCTTAACTAGAAATTAAAATCACACTATTAATTAACTTTTCCAATATTGTAACATAATATTCCAATTAGTTTCTGTTAAAAAAAAGTTAAGTTGAAACATAATGTTTCAACTTAACTTTTTTTATTTATTAAATTTTTCTATCTCATTTAATAATTCTTCTACTAAATTATCACCTTTTATCTTTCTTATTATTTCGCCTTTTTTAAATAATAAGCCTTCTCCTTTTCCACCTGCTATACCTATATCTGCTTCTTTAGCTTCTCCTGGACCATTAACTGCACACCCCATTATAGCAACAGTCATATCTTTATCTATTTTATTAATTTTTTCCTCAACTTCATTTACCACACTTATAAGATCTATATTACATCTTCCACATGTAGGACAAGATATAACTTTTATTTTGTCATTTAATAAGTTTAAACTTCTAAGTATCTCTTTTCCTACAATTACCTCTTCTGTCGGGTCTCCTGTAAGAGATATTCTTATAGTATCTCCTATTCCTTTTAATAAAAGTGCTCCTACACCTATAGAAGATTTTATAGTTCCTTTTTTTATACTTCCTGATTCTGTTATACCTATATGAAGAGGATAATCAACCTTTTTAGATATAAGCTCATAAGCCTCTATTGTTTTGTAAATATCTGATGATTTAAGTGATATAACAATATTGTAAAAATCTAAATCCTCAAGTATTTTCACATGACCTAGAGCGCTTTCTACAAGTGCCTCAGCTGTAGGTGATCCATATTTTTCTAAAAGTTCTTTCTCTAATGAACCTCCATTTACACCTATTCTTATTTTTAGATTTTTTTCTTTACATTTATTTACAACCATTTTAACTTTATCTATATTACCTATATTACCTGGGTTTATTCTAACTCCATCAATGCCTTGGTCTATTGCCTCTAAAGCTAATCTATAATCAAAGTGTATATCTGCAATTACAGGTATATTTACGTTATTTTTAATTTCACCTATATTTTTAGCAGCTTCCATATCTGGAACAGCTATTCTAACTACATCACATCCAACTTCTTCTAACCTCTTAATTTGTACTATAGTAGACTTTGCATCTCTTGTATCTGTATTGGTCATAGATTGTATAGATATAGGATTATTTCCCCCTATCTTTACATGCCCTACACTAACTTCTCTACTAAGTCTTCTTTCATAACTCATAATCTCACCTTCACTTTCTAGTAAAATATGCTACATTCCAACTAGTCTAACTATGTCTTTATATGTTATAAATAGCATAAATACCATTAACGTTGCAAATCCGATAAGATTTACCATTCCTTCTTTTTCTGGATCTATTTTTTTTCCACCTCTTAAAAATTCTATTAATAAGAAAAATAGTCTTCCTCCATCAAGAGCTGGTATAGGAAGTAAATTTAATACTCCTAAGTTTAAACTTATTACAGCTGCTAAATGTAAAACATTTATTACTCCTACTTTTGTGGCATCAGCAACTATGCTTATTACCCCTATAGGTCCCGCAACTGAACCTTCTAATCCACCTGGTAAATTTCCTGTTATCAATTTGCCAAAAAATGCAACTATTTGACCTAACATAATTACAGTAGCTTTTATGGCATTTCCAACTGATCCAAGTATATCTTTTTTATACTCTGGATATATTCCTATTAAATAGTTACCCTTTTTTTCCTCTGGAGTAACTTTTACTTCTTTTTCTTCTCCATTTCTTTCAATAGTTATTTTTAATTCGTTCCCCTTGGAATCTTGAATACTTTTACTTAATTCATTCCAATCTTTTATACCATTCCCATTAATTTCCGTAATTGTATCTCCAGCTTGAATGCCTGCTTTTTGTGCAACACTTCCATCTATAACTTCTTTTAATGTAGTAGTTGGACTTCCTATATACATATATACAGGAATTAAAATTACAGCTGCAAGTATTATATTAAAAAATGGTCCTGCAAATAATATACTTGCTCTTTGAAGTATACTTTTATTTCCAAATGCTCTTGGATCATTTGAATCTGCATCTTCACCTTCCATAGCAATATATCCTCCAAGAGGTAAAAGTCTTATACTATATACAGTTTCACCTTTTTTAAAGCTATATATTTTTGGCCCCATACCAATAGCAAATTCATGAATTTTAACACCTGCTTTTTTAGCAAATAAAAAATGTCCAAGTTCATGAATAAAAACTATTATCCCAAAAGCTAAAATAGCCACTACTATAGTTATTATATTCATATTTTCACCACCCTATTTTATACAATATTTTACAAACTCACGGCTCCAATTATCTATATGTAATATTTCTTCCAGTGTCGGCTTTTCTATGCTTTTATGCGCTTCTAATGTTTTTTCAATATAACGAGGTATATCATAAAACTTAATCCTATCTTCTAAAAACTCATTTACTAAAATTTCATTTGCTGCATTTAATACTGCGCAGTATGTACCTCCCATTTTTAAACTATCATAAGCTAACTTTAGACATGGGAATGTATCTAAATCTGGTTTTTCAAATGTTAAACCACTTAATTTAGAAAAATCTAATCTCTCAAAATCATTAAGTAACCTTTCTGGATAGGTTAAAGCATATTGTATAGGTAATTTCATGTCAGGACATCCCATTTGCGCAATTATTGAACTATCTACAAATTGAACCATAGAATGTATTATGCTTTGAGGATGTACCACTACATCTATTTTATCCCCTTCTACATTAAATAACCATTTAGCTTCTATAACTTCTAACCCTTTATTCATAAGAGTTGATGAATCTATGCTTATTTTTCTTCCCATACTCCAGTTAGGATGTTTTAATGCTTCATTTTTAGTTACATATTCTAGTTCTTGCTTAGATTTTCCTCTAAATGGTCCACCTGATGCAGTTAAAATTATACTATCTATTTCTTTATTACTTTCACCATTTAGGCATTGGAATATAGCACTATGCTCACTGTCTACAGGAAGTATATCTACATTTCTTTTTCTTGCTTCTTCCATTACTAATTGACCTGCTGTAACTAACGTTTCTTTATTTGCAAGTGCTATAGTCTTTCCTTTTTTAATTGCTTCAAGAGTTGGAACTAAACCTATCATTCCTACTATAGCAGTTAAAAGTACATCAATTTCATCTAAAGATGATATTTGTACTAACCCTTCCATTCCACTTAGAACTTCTATATCTATATCACTTGGTATCATATCTTTTAATACCTTGGCACTATTTTCATTATATACAGCAACATATTTTGGCTTAAATTCTTTTATTTGTTCTAATAATAAATTTATACTACTATTTGCAGATATAGCTACTACTTCAAACTTATCTTTATTTTTTCTTACTACATCTAATGTTTGAGTTCCTATAGAACCTGTTGACCCCAATATTGATATTCTTTTCATTATGTTTATATTCCTTTCTGATAATTTAAATATTATACAATTAAAGCTTCAGAAACTCCTGAAGCTAAATAAATAAATATATTGCATAATAAACAAATGGTGCTACTAGTATAACACTATCAAATCTATCTAATATACCACCATGTCCTGGTATTAATTTTCCATAATCTTTTATTCCTACATATCTCTTTATAGATGATGCAAATAAATCTCCAAATTGTGCTACAATACTTCCTATACTTCCTATTAAAACCATTTGAGGAATATCTAATTTAAATATATAACCAAATATTACACAACAAATTGTAGATCCTAAAATTCCACCAATACTACCTTCTATTGTCTTTTTAGGACTTATTGTAGGTATTAGTTTGTGTTTTCCGAATAAGTATCCACTAAAATATGCAAATGTATCTGTCATAAATGATATAATAAATATCAACCATACATAAATTGCACCTAATTTAAAATCGTTAATTGTTAAAACTATATAATCTAAGAATATAGTAACATAAAATATTCCAATAAACGTTATAGAAAAATCTATAATATTTTTCTTTCCTGATAAAATATAAATTATTCCTACTAAGAATAGTAAAAATCCAATTACATATGTATATTCATATTTTAAATTTAAAATATGCTTTAAAGATAAGTATATGGCAAATAAATATCCTAAAATACTTATAGGTTGTATATTTTTACTTTTAAATGCCTTATAAAACTCATCTAATGCAATAATTCCTATAATAGCTTGTGCTATATATAGTGGTAGCCCTCCATATATTACAAATATCAATAATGGTATTAGAGCTAATGCAGCAATGATTCTTATAACCATAAAATAATCTCCTTACTTAAGTCCACCAAACCTTCTATCCCTACTTTGGTAAACATATATAGCCTTTCTAACTTCATTTTCATCAAAATCAGGCCAATACACATCTGTAAAATAAAATTCAGAATATGCAAGTTCCCATAATAAGAAGTTACTTATTCTTTGTTCACCACTAGTTCTTATGATTAAGTCTGGGTCTGGTATAAACTTAGTGCTTAAATATTTTGTTATAGTATCTTCAGTTATATCTTCTATATCTATTTTACCACTTTTACAATTTTTTACTATATCTACAACCGCATTTTTTATATCATTTCTACTACCATAATTTAATGCTATATTTAAGTTCAATCCAGTATTATCTTTAGTTATATCAATTGCATTTTTTATAGCGTCTAGAGATTTACCAGGTAATACATCTATATCACCAATAGTTGTTATTTTTACATTATTTTTATGTAATTCTTTTAACTCTTTATTTAGATATGTATACAGTAAGTTCATTAAAGCTTCTACTTCTAATTTGGGTCTTTTCCAGTTTTCTGTAGAAAATGCATATAAAGTTAAGTGCCTTACCCCTAATGCTGAGCACTCTTTTGTGACAGCTCTTATAGCTTCAACTCCAGCTTTATGCCCAACTGTTCTTGGAAGGAGTCTTTCTTTTGCCCATCTCCCATTTCCGTCCATTACTATTGCTATATGAGTAGGTACGTTACTTAAGTTTATGTCATATATAGTGTTTTTATTCATAAACTACCTCCCAATAAAATTTTCTGACTCCTATTTTAAGGAGTCAGCGAAGTATGTTTGTGTTATTTCTATCCTATTTTCTATTTTAGATATTTTAATAACTCTAGGGATAACTAAAGACTCTTGATCTTTATATCCCTTTATAGTAATTATAGTATAATCTTGTTTTTCTTTTTCAAAAAAGTTTACTACTTCTTCTGTATGAAGCCCTAATAAGTCATAATAACTTTCCAATATTATACCGCCATTATATCTTGTTCTTTAGCTTTTAATAACGAATCTACTTCTTTTACAAACTTATCAGTTAATTTTTGAACTTCATCTTGAGATTTCTTTAAATCATCTTCAGTTATTTCGCCTTCTTTTTCCATTTTTTTAAGTTTATCGTTAGCATCTCTTCTTTCATTTCTTAATCTAACTTTAAACTCTTCTGATACTTTCCCAGCTTGCTTAGCTAATTCTTTTCTTCTTTCTTCTGTTAAAGCAGGAACTGATATTCTTATAATTTGTCCATCATTAGTTGGATTTAACCCTAAATCTGAATTTCTTATAGCTTTTTCTATTTCACCCATAGCAGTTTTATCCCAAGGATTTATCATTAAAGTTCTTGGTTCTGGAACTGATATTGCTCCTACTTGGTTTATAGGAGTTGGTGTTCCATAGTAGTCAACTCTGATTTTATCTAACATTTGAGCATTAGCTCTACCTGCTCTTATTGTAGTGAACTCTGATTTAAGAGCTTCTATTGTTTTATTCATTTTTTCTTCTAATTGTTTTTTTACTTGTGCACTCATTATCTTTTCCTCCTTAATATTTTATTATTTTACAGTAGTTCCTATATTTTCACCCATAACTGCTTTTATTATATTCTCTGTAGAAAGTTCAAATACCTTTATTGGTATCTTATTATCCATACATAAAGATGTAGCAGTTGAGTCCATAACTTTAAGTTCTTTTTGTAAAACTTCTATGTAACTAAGTTCTGTAAATTTCTTAGCGTCAGCATGTATTTTTGGATCTTTATCATATACTGCATCAACATTTTTAGCTAATAATATAACTTCTGATTCCATTTCTGCAGCACGAAGTGCAGCTGCTGTATCAGTTGAGAAGTAAGGATTTCCTGTTCCTGCTCCGAATATAACAACTCTAGATTTTTCTAAGTGTCTAACTGCCTTTCTTCTTATATAAGGTTCTGCTATTTGTCTCATTTCTATAGCAGTTTGCACTCTTGTTAATACATCTATGTTTTCAAGAGCATCTTGTAGAGCCATTGCATTCATAACTGTAGCTAACATCCCTATATAATCAGCAGTAGTTCTGTCCATACCTTCTGATGTTCTTCCTCTCCAGAAGTTACCGCCTCCAACAACTACAGCTACTTCTACACCTATATCTTGTATTTGTTTTATGGCATTAGCTATTTCATTTACAACGTCATTGTTTATACCAAATCCCTTTTCTCCAGCTAGTGCTTCTCCACTTAATTTAAGTAATACTCTTTTATACATGGGCTTTGTCATTTGAAATCCTCCTTCATTAGTTCACTTTTTAAAAAAGAGAACACCGAAGTGTTCTCTTTTGGTTAATTACTTAAGTTGCTTAGCAACCTCTTCAGCAAAGTTTTCTTCTTTCTTTTCTATACCTTCACCAACTTCGAATCTTACGACTCTAGCAACCTTTATTTCAGAACCTACTTTTTTAGCAACGTCTGCAACTAATTGCTTTATAGTTAAATCTGGGTTTTTAACGAAAGTTTGCTCAACTAAACAAACTTCTTTTAATTGTTTGTCTAATCTTCCCTTTATCATCTTTTCAACTATATTAGCTGGCTTTCCTTCGTTTAAAGCTTGTTGAGTTAATATTTCTGTTTCATGAGCTATGTACTCTTGGTCTACGTCATCTTTAGAAACATACTTAGGGTTCATAGCAGCAACTTGCATAGCTATATCTCTTCCCATTGCTAATACGTCAGCATCTCTTGATTCTGTTTCTAATTCAACTAATACACCTATTTTTCCACCACCGTGTATGTACCCTGCAACTTGTCCGTTAGTAGACATCTTATCGAATCTTCTTATGTCTAACTTTTCCCCTATAGTAGCTATTCTGTTGTTTAATACTTCAGATAAAGCTCCCTCTTTATGAGATTCAGTTAATAATCCAGCTACGTCTTCTTTTTGTGTCGCTAAAGCCATTTCAGCAACATCTTTAACGAAAGTTTTGAAATCTTCGTTTTTAGCAACGAAATCTGTTTCTGAGTTTATTTCAACTATAGCACCAACTGTATTGTCAGCGTTCATTTCTATAGCAACTAATCCTTCAGCAGCTATTCTATCAGATTTCTTAGCAGCTTTAGATAAGCCTTTTTCTCTTAATAAATCTATAGCTCTTTCCATATTTCCTTCAGCTTCTTGTAAAGCTTTCTTACAGTCCATCATTCCGGCACCTGTAGTTTCTCTTAACTCTTTAACCATTTGTGCAGTTATAGCCATTGGTATTCCCTCCTATATATCACTAATGGTAAGGGTATACCCCCTTACCATTAAATTATTTTATTATTCTTGATCTTCAGCTACTTCTTCTTGATCATCAGCTATAGCTTGTCTTCCTTCTATTATAGCAGTTGCCATAGCACCAGTTATTAATTTAACAGCTCTTATAGCGTCATCATTACCTGGTATAGCGAAGTCTAATTGTTCTGGGTCACAGTTTGTATCAACTATACCTATTACTGGTATACCTAATCTGTGAGCTTCTTGTATAGCTATGTTTTCTTTTCTTGGGTCTACTACGAATATAGCAGCTGGTAATTCAGGCATATCTTTTATACCGTTTAAGTATTTTTCTAATTTTTCTTTTTCAGCTCTTAATTTTATAACTTCTTTTTTAGGAAGAACGTTGAATACACCTTCTTCTTCCATTTTTTCTAATTTTCTTAACTTATCTATTCTTGTTTTTATAGTTTTGTGGTTTGTTAACATTCCACCTAACCATCTTTCATTAACGTAGAACATTCCACATCTTTCAGCTTCTTCTTTTATAGCTTCTTGAGCTTGTTTCTTAGTTCCTACGAATAATATAGGTCTTCCAGTTTCAGCCATTTCTTTAGTGAATCTATAAGCTTCTTCAACTTTTTTAACAGTTTTTTGTAAGTCTATTATATATATTCCATTTCTTTCTGTGAATATATATTGAGCCATCTTAGGGTTCCATCTTCTTGTTTGATGTCCGAAGTGAACACCAGCTTCTAATAATTGTTTCATTGATATTACTGCCATTTTTACCTCCTGGTTTTACCTCCGACTTGATCAACTCCCTAAAAAACCCTTTAGGCACCTTTTAGAGATCACAAAGCCGTGCGTTATTTTATTTTTTTACCTCAGTTAGTATATCATAGCCTATTATAAATTACAATATCTTTTATAAATTTTATATCCTTAATATATATGTATTATTATTTTAAACTTTTCTTCATTTCCCTAACTAATTATTTCCAAATATTTTATAAAATATTCAGTTTATCGCATTTTAAAATAAGATAGGATTAAAATCCTATCTTATTTTTCACTAAGAAAACAACATTTTAATTTTAGTTATTAAAGATGCATTATCTACATCATTTACACTAAGAATATCTATACTTCCTAATATTTCACCCTTGTCTGTATAATATTTAATCACTCCAAGCACATCGCCTTTTTTAATTGGGTAATCTAATTCTTTTAAAGTTAATTGTGCATTTAAATTTTCTTCATTTTCTAAAATTGTATACAATTCATCCTTGGTTCTAAGTTCTACTTCTAACTCTTCTAATCCTTTTATATATTTTTTACCTATTAATTCATTTTTTTCTATTACTTTTTCCGTACGATAATTTTCTTTACCATACTTTAACATATCTAAAGATGCTGATAATCTTTTATTTTTATGATTTGCACCTAGCGATACTCCTATAACTCTATATTTTCTTTTATCATTTTCTTTCTTTACATTCATGGAGAACGATAAACAATACCCTGCATTTCCTGTATATCCCGTTTTAATACCATCAACATCAGGTATTATTCTTAATAAAGGATTTGTATTATTTTTTTCAAATCCTCTGCTTGGATTACAATAAGTAGTCATATCAGTTACCGAAGTAACTTGTTTTTCATAATTATCAAACATATACTTACCAAGAGTAGCTATGTCTCTAGCTGTGGATATATTTTGTTTTGCTTGAGCCTTTGGATTTTGTAGATCATATATCGGAAGTCCATGAGGATTTACAAAGCTAGTATTACTCATACCTATATCTTTAGCCTTTTTATTCATAATCTTTACGAATTCTTCTGGACTTTTACCTATATGAGTAGCTATTGCTATTGCCGCATCATTTCCAGATACTATCATTAATCCTTTCATAAGTTCAATTAGTTCAACTTCTTCATTTTCCTTTAGGTGATAGCTTGATCCTTTTACTGATGCCATTTTTTTAGTTACTTTAATTTTATCTTTTGGACTAACTTGTTTATTTTCTATAGCCTCTATAGCTATCAAAAATGTCATCATCTTACTTAAACTTGCTAATGGTCTTTTTTCATCTGGATTTTTAGCATATAAAACCCTATTTGTATCTTGATCTATTAATATAGATGATAACGAATACTTATCTATTTCTTTTTCTGTTGCAAATATAGTATAGGGAGTTATAACTGCTAAAATTAAAATAACTGATATGATTTTTTTTACTCCTAATGTCATTTTTTCACCTTCTTAAGTTAATAAGTATATATTAATTTTTAACTTATTTACTTAAATATATATCTAGTAATTATTTACTATCTTGACATTTTTCTAAAAATTACAGATGCCCATGACGCTCCCATAGTTACTCCAAGGAAAACTTCTATGGTTACTAAAATTTTTCCAGTTATATTAATGACTATCATATCTCCGTATCCTACAGTACTGAATGTAATCATACTAAAATACCATAAATTAATATAATTTTTTATAACCTCCCAGAAATTGCTAGAGTTGTTTATTTTTATTATTTCATTATTATATTTAATTCCCGTAATC
>NZ_JAKEDR010000359.1 GCF_023653455.1 Paraclostridium ghonii | reverse complement strand
ATAAAATATGAAAGTTGCATAACTTTCATATCAAAGCTTTTGCGGTACAGGATGGACCCGCGTCTGATTAGCTAGTTGGTAAGGTAACGGCTTACCAAGGCGACGATCAGTAGCCGACCTGAGAGGGTGATCGGCCACACTGGAACTGAGACACGGTCCAGACTCCTACGGGAGGCAGCAGTGGGGAATATTGCACAATGGGCGAAAGCCTGATGCAGCAACGCCGCGTGAGCGATGAAGGCCTTCGGGTCGTAAAGCTCTGTCCTCAAGGAAGATAATGACGGTACTTGAGGAGGAAGCCCCGGCTAACTACGTGCCAGCAGCCGCGGTAATACGTAGGGGGCTAGCGTTATCCGGAATTACTGGGCGTAAAGGGTGCGTAGGCGGTCTTTCAAGCCAGAAGTGAAAGGCTACGGCTCAACCGTAGTAAGCTTTTGGAACTGTAGGACTTGAGTGCAGGAGAGGAGAGTGGAATTCCTAGTGTAGCGGTGAAATGCGTAGATATTAGGAGGAACACCAGTAGCGAAGGCGGCTCTCTGGACTGTAACTGACGCTGAGGCACGAAAGCGTGGGGAGCGAACAGGATTAGAT
>NZ_JAKEDR010000358.1 GCF_023653455.1 Paraclostridium ghonii | reverse complement strand
TTAGTTTGAAGCCACTTCTTAAACCCTGCAATGTCTTGCGTTTCAAGCCTAGACTTAAGAATTCGTATGCCTGTATTAGAACTTGTTGAAGATAATCCACTTATAAATTCAAAATCAGAATTAAAGTTGGCAGAATTATGAATGACACTTGGAAATTCATCACTAATTTTATCAATTTTATTTGGAGAACCAAAGGCTGAATCATTTAAATCTAATTGAAAACAAATAGTATTATCATCTTGGTTTAAAGCACTTAAAACCCAATTTTCAGAACCATTTAAAACTCTTTTGCCTGTTCTAACGTGTAAATAATGTTTATCATCACTATGCTTTTCGATAGTATCACAGTTATTTAAATCAATTCCTCTAAGCTCCGTTACAGGCTTCCAAGCTCCATATGCATCTTTGTATAAAATTGTTTTTCTATCTGTTTTATAAGGTTTAAAAACCATATTTTGATAATCGTTAGTAACTTCAATTATGGCATTGTTTTCAATAAATTCTTTGTCATCATTAGTTAGTATCGTGTCCCCCACTTTTCTTATATATGAAGAAATATAATATTCATTTTCTTTTGTTTGAATTGGAATGT
>NZ_JAKEDR010000357.1 GCF_023653455.1 Paraclostridium ghonii | reverse complement strand
TCAGCAGTAGCGTCAGCGTCAGAAGTAGAATCTGAGTTAGAGTCAGCAGTAGCGTCAGCGTCAGAAGTAGAATCTGAGTTAGAGTCAGCAGTAGCGTCAGCGTCAGAAGTAGAATCTGAGTTAGAGTCAGCAGTAGCATCGGCGTCAGAAGTAGAATCTGAGTTAGAGTCAGCAGTAGCATCGGCATCAGAAGTAGAGTCTGAGTTAGAGTCAGCAGTAGCATCGGCGTCAGAAGTAGAATCAGCAGTAGCATCAGCGTCAGAAGTAGAATCTGAGTTAGAGTCAGCAGTAGCGTCAGCGTCAGAAGTAGAATCTGAGTTAGAGTCAGCAGTAGCGTCAGCGTCAGAAGTAGAATCTGAGTCAGCAGTAGCATCGGCGTCAGAGTCAGCAGTAGCATCGGCGTCAGAGTCAGCAGTAGCATCGGCATCAGAAGTAGAGTCTGAGTTAGAGTCAGCAGTAGCATCGGCATCAGAAGTAGAATCTGAGTCAGCATCAGCAGTAGCGTCAGCGTCAGAAGTAGAATCTGAGTTAGAGTCAGCAGTAGCGTCAGCGTCAGAAGTAGAATCTGAGTTAGAGTCAGCAGTAGCGTCAGCAG
>NZ_JAKEDR010000356.1 GCF_023653455.1 Paraclostridium ghonii | reverse complement strand
CTATAATATTTTGTAATATATTTTTGATTGTTATAATAAAAAAGATAATTAAAAATATGAAAAACGAATCTGAAATGAAAGCTTTAAATGATAAGTTGGATATTCAATATAATCACTATTTAAGTATCCAAGAATCTCAAATAAAAGTAAGACAATTATACCATGATATAAACAATCATATGGCATGTATTAAAAGAATCCAAAACAAGGATGTAAATGAGTATATAGATAGTATCAATGATGAATTAAAAGATTATAAAACTACTTTCAATACTTCAAATATGATACTTGATATAATTTTAAATGAAAAGAAATCTATATGTAATAAAAATAATATAGAATTATTTTGTGATATAAACTTTTCGCAATGCCATTTTATAGAAATGATAGATGTATCATCTATTTTTTCTAATATTTTAGATAATGCTACAGAAGCTTGTAAAAAAGTTGAAAGCAATAGATATATAAATATTAGAGGAATGATAGTTAAATCCTATTATGTTATAAAATGCGAAAACAGTAAAAATAATGAAATAAAAATTAAAAATAAGAAAATAATCACTAGTAAGAAAGATAAGTTTTTACACGGGATAGGAC
>NZ_JAKEDR010000355.1 GCF_023653455.1 Paraclostridium ghonii | reverse complement strand
GAAATACTATATAGAAAACAGTGATTTAAAGCTTATATATAGTGATGATATAAATAATTTAAAGCATTATGTAGAGTCTATAAAATACATAAAAAATTATAGAGAAAAATTAGAAAATCGCAGAGAATGCAAGAAGAACACTAGAAAATGGTACCAGTTGCAATGGGGAAGAGATAAGCATAATTTTGAACAAAAAAAAATAATGTTTCCTTATAAGTCAAATGAAAATAGATTTGCAATTGATGAAAAATATAGCTTTTGTAGTGCTGATGTATATTCGTTTTATATAAAAAAAGAATATGAGGAACAATTTTCATATGAGTATTTAGTAGGTTTATTAAACTCTGATGTATATGATAATTATTTTAAAGTTTTTGCAAAAAAAATGGGAAAAAACCTATATGATTATTATCCTAATAAGGTTATGGATATAAGTATATTTAAAGATGAAAATTATAAAGAAATAGAAAAATTATCTAAAGAAATTATAAAAATAGTTAAATTTGATAATAAATTAAATGAAGAGGTAAATTATTTGCAACAAAAAATTGAAACTTTAATAAAACATTCATTAAAGTTGAATTCACTAATCTAAGTATATATACATATAC
>NZ_JAKEDR010000354.1 GCF_023653455.1 Paraclostridium ghonii | reverse complement strand
AAAAAGTTGTCCATCGCTCAGCTAATCATTATCTGAATATCTGGCTTGGTTGTTTGTTGTTTAATTCTTTAAAAAGAATTTATATAATTAACCTACTGTTTAATTTTCAAAGTTCATTTTCTCTTTTTTGTTTCGCCCTTTTCTTAAGGACAAGTAATACTATATCATCTTAGTTTAATAAGGTCAATACTTTTTTTAAATTTAATTTTATTTTTTTAATAATTTATTTCTTTATAAACTATAAATAAGTTTCATATATTGAATATAAAGTATTTTTATTGGAAAACTATATAAAAATACTTTATCAAGGAGTTGTTAATTATGCCAGATTTCAATCATATAAAAGGTCTTTATGAGGATGGTTTCAGATGTATTTATTGTAACTCTGAAAGCAATACTCATACAATTTACTTAAAAAATTTTGATAGCGAAAAATCTGAAGTAATTGAATTAACAAATGATGATGATTTTAATCAATTCCAAAATTATATAAATACTCTTAGAATGCAATAAAATAAAGGAGCTAAGCTCCTTTATTTAGTTATCATAATTTTTTTTATTAATTTTAATAATTGTTCTCTATCTATTTCTTTTTCTTTTTTCGCTGACTTATATTCATAT
>NZ_JAKEDR010000353.1 GCF_023653455.1 Paraclostridium ghonii | reverse complement strand
ACTACCTGGTTGATAGGTCGGAGGTGTAAGTGCAGCAATGTATGTAGCTTACCGATACTAATAGATCGAGGACTTGACCAAATTTATTTAATTTTACTAATGTTATTCAGTTTTTAGAGTATTAAGTAGAATATTGTTTTAAAAAAGTATTGACATATACTTACTAAAATGGTATTATAATACTTGTTCAAAAATTAATAAACATAATCTAGTTATTATAGCGAAGAGGATACACCTGTTCCCATTCCGAACACAGAAGTTAAGCTCTTTAGCGCCGATGGTACTTGGTGGGAAGCTGCCTGGGAGAGTAGGACGTAGCTAGGTGATGTGCCGAAGTGGCGGAACTGGCAGACGCACAGGACTTAAAATCCTGCGGGACTTACCTCTCGTACCGGTTCGATTCCGGTCTTCGGCACCATTACAAAGTGGACCTTTAGCTCAGTTGGTTAGAGCGCCCGGCTCATAACCGGTAGGTCCGGGGTTCGAATCCCTGAAGGTCCACCACTTAAGAACTTTGAAAATTAAACAGTAGGTTAATTATATAAATTCTTTTTAAAGAATTAAACAACAAACAACCAAGCCAGATATTCAGATAATGATTAGCTGAGCGATGGACAACTTTTTAAATTATA
>NZ_JAKEDR010000352.1 GCF_023653455.1 Paraclostridium ghonii | reverse complement strand
TAGTGAAATAGATAGTCATGAAAATGGTATAGGTAAAGCTTTTTTAAAAAATGACTATATATTAGATGAAATTATATCTTTGTTTGATGAAAAAGTTAATCTAAAACTAGATAAAGAAAAATTGGAAAGTATATATACTATGGGAAAAGAAAGATACAACAAAAAAATTCCACCTGGGTATGAAGATTATAAAAAGTCTGAATCTGAGCGATATGGAGATTTAATTATATGGAATGAAATGATGGAAATTTCTAAATATAAAAATTCAGATATATTATTTGTATCAGATGATACGAAAGAAGATTGGTGCGAAAAAGTGAGTGGTCAAAATTTAGGGCCACGTAAAGAACTTATAAGAGAATTTTATGAAGAAACAGAGAAGTTTTTCTATTCATTTACAACATCTGATTTTATAAAACATATATCAGAATTACATAAAATAACTAATACTCAAAATTTAGAAAAAGAGTCTGATATTATAAGAGAGAGTTTAGAATCTATATCAAAAAACAATAGTGAGTTGGTAGTAACAAGTGGACTTGCTAGTGTGGCTGACCAGTATAGGGGTGCATTAGAAGCAATGAAGGTTCCTAATATAGATGATTATTATAGAAGTTTATTAAAAACAAGTGGACTTGCTAGTGTGGCTGACCAG
>NZ_JAKEDR010000351.1 GCF_023653455.1 Paraclostridium ghonii | reverse complement strand
TTCTAATTCAAGTGGAAGTTCAAGTGGAAATAAAATTGTAGATATAGCTAAAAGCAAACTAGGATGTAAGTATGTTTGGGGAGCAACAGGACCGAATCAGTTTGACTGTAGTGGGCTTACGCAATGGTGTCATAAACAAGTAGGCATAAACATTCCAAGAACTTCTAGTGAACAATCTAAAAGTGGTAAGGCTGTAGCAAAAGCTAATTTAATTCCTGGGGATTTATTATTCTTCAATACTAGCGGAAAAGGAGTTAGTCACGTTGGGATGTACGTAGGGAATGGACAAATGATTCACGCACCTAATAGTTCTAAGCCAGTTAAATATGATTCTATAGATTCTAGTTACTATTCAAGTAGATTTGTAAATGCAAGGAGGTATTTTTAATGGGTAATCCATACCTAGAGTTATACGATATGATGGGAAAAGCTACACCTATAAAGCCAACTTTCAAGTTAGGTACTGTTAAATCCCGACTTCCTAATCTTGAAATATCTTTAGATGATATAGTGTTATACAAAGATGATTTTTTAATTGGCAGTAGCTTAATAACTTTAAATAATGCAAATATAACATCGGATGACACAAATATAGAACACAATTTAAAAGATAGTTTAAACGTAGGTGACAAAGTGCTTTTAACTCGAGTTGAAGGCACTTTTATTTTAC
>NZ_JAKEDR010000350.1 GCF_023653455.1 Paraclostridium ghonii | reverse complement strand
ATGTATAATATATCAAAAAACTGAATTAAAGCTATTATAAATAATTCTGTAGTTATTGATGGCAACATATTAGTAAACTTCAAAATAGCTACAGTTAAAGTTCCAATCCATTTAAATATTGCTATATAAATAGATTGACCTAAAGTGTTTCCTCTATTTAAAATCATAACTACAAATAATATAGACATAATTAAATTTTGTAGATTTGCAATAAAACCACTTGTTTGAGTTATATCATTTTCAAATAAAACTGAAAAATCATTTCCAGCTAAAGTCATAAATACTATAGAAAATATTATAATTGTTATAGTAAAAGTATATAATGACTTTTTACTTATAATATTTTTACACCTTATAATTTTATATCCATACTTAAAAAAAGTATATAATATTATTAAATCAAGAAATAACCATGTCAAAAATATTATTTTTGCAAATGCTAAGTCCCCTCCTGGTGGGTATATAAAACTAAATGTAAACTCCCATGCTAAATTAAGACTTAATGCAAACAAAGGCATCCCATAAGTTTTATCTTTAAAGCTTTTTAGTATTATTAAAATATAAGTTATAATCCAAAATACCCCACATAAAATTTGTAAAATCAATTCAATATTCAAAATTACACCCCTATATTAAATCTATTAAATAAATGTATATATATAACTATTTAATCA
>NZ_JAKEDR010000035.1 GCF_023653455.1 Paraclostridium ghonii | reverse complement strand
CAAATATAATTTAAAAAGTTGTCCATCGCTCAGCTAATCATTATCTGAATATCTGGCTTGGTTGTTTGTTGTTTAATTCTTTAAAAAGAATTTATATAATTAACCTACTGTTTAATTTTCAAAGTTCATTTTCTCTTTTGTGTTTCGTCCGTTTCTTAAGGACAAGTAATACTTTATCACCTTAATTTAATAAGGTCAATACTTTTTTTATATTTTTTTAGATATAAATTTCCATTTTATCCAATTAAAGCTGAAAATCTTTGAAATTTCAACAGTCATTAAATATTATATTTTTTTAATTCTTCAAGATTTAAATTTATAATTTCATTTAATAATTGCTTTTTTTTATACGGATTATCATATTTTTCTAGAATTTTATTTCTTATTGTTCCTAACAACTCAATATATTCTTCATAACTATCATCATATGTTTTTTCTAAGTCTTTTTTTATTTTAGCTGCTAAAGAAGGACTTTTACCACAAGTAGATACCCCTATAATAAGGTCTCCTCTTTTAACAGTAGATGGAACTATATAGCTAGATAACATCGGATCATCCACTATATTTACAAGTTTATTTTTTTGATTGCAATACATACCTATGGATTTATTTATATCTCTATTATTAGTAGCTGCAACAACAATAAAGCTATTTTCTATATATTCTTCTTTATATTTATCTTTTATTAATTCAATACTATCCTCTATATCTTTGAACTTTTCAATAAAGCCTAGAGAAATAACTCTTACTTTATATCCAAAATCAACAAAGTTTTTAACTTTTCTATAAGCTATTTTTCCACCTCCAATAACTGTTATCTCTTTACCATCTAAATTTATCATAATTGGGTAATTCATTTTTTAGTTCCTTTCTATATCTTAAATATGTAATTATATATTCCCTATTTCCTTACCTACTTCTTTTTAATTATACCAAATGATATTTCTTTTTTCCTAGGCAGAGATGGGGATTCAATAGTTAACTGATGTAAGACTTCCATGCAATGCTTTATCTATGTCATCTAAATGAAAGATAAGAAAGTCCACTTAATAGTTAACTGACATAAGACTTACATACAAATCTTTATCGTATGTCGTCTGGAGGACGTAACTATTAAATGGACTTTGAGTTATACAAAAATAAAAAATTATTCAACCACTTTTTTAATATTTATAAATTATGAGCAGCTTTTAAAGCTTCATAACTAGCTTTTATAGTTTCCTCTATTATCTCATCTGTATGAGCATTAGATAAAAACATTGCTTCAAATTGAGTAGGAGCAAGCAAAATCCCTCTATTTAATAACTCCTCAAAATATTTATTAAACATATTAACATTACACTTAGTAACATCATCATAGTTATTTATTGGACCTTCTGCAAAGAATAAACAAACTAAAGATCCAGCTCTATTTACAGTGTAATTTAGTCCAAGTTTTTCAACATTAGATCTTAAACCTTCTTCTAGTTTTATAGCTTTTCTTTCTAATTCACTATAAATCTCGGGTCTATCTCTTAATATTTCTAAGTTCTTTTTACCCATGTACATAGCTAATGGATTACCTGATAAAGTACCTGCTTGGTACACAGGCCCTACTGGAGAAACCATATCCATAATTTCTTTTTTACCACCATAAGCTCCTACAGGAAGTCCAGCCCCTATTATTTTACCGAAACACGCCATGTCTGGTTTTATTCCATAATATCCAACTGAACTATTATAATCTAATCTAAATCCAGTTATAACTTCATCAAAGATTAAAACCGTTTTGTATTCTTTAGTTATATCTCTTAAAAATTGTATAAATTCTTTTTTACCTGGAACAACTCCCATATTTCCTGCTACAGTTTCTAGTATAACAGCAGCTATTTCATTACCATGCTTTTCAAACATAGCTTTAGTAGCCTCTATATCATTATATCTAGTTACTAAAGTATCTTTTACAACATCCTCTGGAACTCCAGGGCTTGTTGGTACTCCATATGTTATAGTTCCTGATCCTGATTTAACTAAAAGTGCATCTGAATGCCCGTGATAACATCCTTCAAACTTTAATATTTTATTTCTATTAGTATAAGCTCTTGCTACTCTTAATGCGCTCATCGTAGCTTCTGTCCCTGAGTTTACCATACGAACTTGGTCTATTGCAGGATAAGCTTCTACTATAAGTTTAGCCATATCAACTTCTATAGATGTTGGAACTCCATAGCTTGTGCCTTTTTTTACAATTTCTTCGATTCCATCTACTATTTCTTTTGGGCTATGTCCTAACATAAGAGGTCCCCATGAACATATATAATCTATATATTCATTCCCATCAACATCATATATTTTACAACCCTCTGCTCTATCTATGAAAACAGGGTCTAATCCTACCGATTTAAATGCTCTAACTGGGCTGTTTACGCCACCTGGTATGTACTTGGTTGCTTCTTCATATATTTTTAGTGACTTCTCATTTTTTCTCATCGATGTTACCCCCTAATTATTTTAGCTATATCTTTTGCGAAATAAGTTATTATTATATCTGCTCCAGCTCTCTTTATAGACATAACTGATTCGTATATAGCTGATTCATTTAGTAAACCTTCTTTAACTGCAAGTTTTAACATAGCGTATTCTCCACTTACGTTATAAGCTACTAATGGTAAGTCAAAGTTATCTTTAACCCTTCTTATTACATCTAAGTATGGCAATGCAGGTTTAACCATTAACATATCTGCTCCTTCTAATACATCAAGTTCAGATTCTATTAAAGCTTCATTTGAGTTTGCTGGATCCATTTGATAAGTTTTTCTATCTCCAAATGATGGTGCTGATCCCGCTGCATCTCTAAATGGTCCATAGAAACTAGATGCATATTTAACACTATATGACATTATAGCTACAGTTTCAAAACCTGCTGCATCTAATCCTTCTCTCATAGCTTGTATTCTTCCATCCATCATATCTGATGGAGCTACCATATCTGCTCCAGCTTTTGCATGACTTACAGCTATTTTAGCTAGATATTCTAAAGTTTGATCATTATCAACATACCCTTCTTCTGTTAATATTCCACAATGTCCATGACTAGTGTATTGGCACATGCAAATATCAGTTGTAACACACATATTAGGTTCTATTTCTTTTACTTTTCTTATAGCATTTTGAACGATTCCATTATCATTGTAAGCTTCTTTTCCAAATGGATCTTTCTCATCTGGTATACCAAATAATATAATGTGTTGGATTCCTAATTCTTTTATTTCTTTTATCTCATCTTCTAATTTGTCTAAAGAGAAATGATAAACTTCTGGTAAAGATGGTATTTCTTCTTTTATATTTTCTCCCTCTACTACAAATAAAGGATATATTAAATCATTTAAATTTAATACTGTTTCTCTCACTAAATCTCTTATTGCAGCACTTTTTCTTAATCTTCTTGGTCTTCTTAACATTGTAAATTCCCCCTAATTATTTGTCTTCTATAATACAGTTTATTAAATCATTTATAGTATAGTTAGTTGGTTCTTTATAAACCTTAAGTCCTAACTTTTTAGCTGTATCGCTAGTTATAGGCCCTATAGACATTACCTTTGTATCTTTTAATTTATCTATATTGTCTACTCCTATTATATCAATAAAATTAGAAACTGTAGATGAGCTTGTAAATGTAATATAGTCTACTGTTTTTTGTTTCAGTAAGCTTATTATTTCTTCCTTGTACTTATCTTCTATTTCTGTTTTATAAGTATGCACTTCTTTTACTGTACATATTTCACTTAATTTATCTACTAAAAAGTCTCTTGAATTTGCACCTCTTGGTATTAATATTTTGTCATTGCTATTTAATATGCCTTTTAACTTTTCATACATTGATTCTGCAACAAATTTTTCAGGCACTATATCTGCTATTATCCCTCTCTTTTTTAATTCTTTAGCTGTTGCTGGACCAATGGCACATATCTTTATATTAGCTAACTGTCTTAAATCTAGATTCATTGTAGTTAGTTTGTCAAAGAATATATTAACTCCATTTTGACTAGTTAAAATTAAATAATTATAATGTGAAATATTATTTATTTCATTTTCTAATTCTTTATTATCATCTACTTTTTCTATTCTTATTGTTGGTATTTCTATTGGATTACCTCCTAAGTCCATTATTTTAGCAACTAAACTGCTACTTTGATTTCTTGCTCTAGTTACTAAAATATTTTTTCCAAATAGAGGTTTTTTCTCAAAAAAGTTTAATTTTTCTCTTAATTTTACTACATCTCCAACAACAATAAGTGTTGGAGGCTTTACTCCTTCTCTCATTGCTACATCATATATATTTTCTAAATTACCCGTAACTACCCTTTGATTATATCTAGTAGCCCAGCTTACAAGTGCTACAGGAGTATCTTTTGACTTTCCTTCATTAATTAATTTATTGCTTATTTTTTTTAAGTTTGAAATCCCCATTAAAAATACTAGTGTACCTTCATTGTTAGCTAATGCATTCCAGTTTAGCTCATCATTTTCATCATCTTTTAAATGCCCTGTTATAACATGAAAAGAGGATGCGTAGTCTCTATGAGTTATAGGTATACCTGCATAACAAAGTCCACCTATAGCAGATGTAATACCTGGAACTACATCAAAATCTATTTCATTATTCAAAAGAAATTCAGCTTCTTCTCCACCTCTTCCAAATACATATGGATCTCCACCTTTTAGTCTAGTTACAATTTTACCTTCTTTTGCTTTATTTGTTATAACCTCATTTATTTTTTCTTGTGGTAAAGCATGGTTGCTAGATGCTTTTCCTACATATATAAATTCGCAATTATCATTTGCTTCTTTTAAATATTTTTCATTTGCCAGTCTATCATAAACTATTACATCAGCCTTTTTTATACATTCCATTCCTTTTAATGTCATAAGTTTATAATCCCCAGGCCCTGCCCCAACTAAGTATACTTTACCTTTCATAAGACTCAAACTCCTTCGAAATTAATTTAGCTAATTCAATTCCTACTTCTCTAGCTTGTGATACTTTTCCATCTATAGTTTTAGTTATAAGCTTGTATCCTTCTTCATCTCCATATAATCCAGTTAACCTTATATTTTCACCATTTACATCACAATGTGCGCCAATTGGAATATGACAGCTTCCATTTATTCCATCTAAGAATCCTCTCTCTGCTTCTACTTGTATCTGAGAAGTTTTATGAGTTATACAGTTTAATATATCTTCTACAGTTGAATCTTGTTTTCTTATTTCAATTCCTAAAGCTCCCTGTGCTGGTGCCGGTATAACTACATCTCTATCTAAATAACAAGTTATTTTTTCTTCTAATCCTGCTCTTATAAGTCCTGCTGCTGCAAGTATTACTCCACAAAGATTTTCATCTTCAATCTTTCTCATTCTCGTCTCTATATTTCCTCTTATTGGAACTATTTCTAAATCTGGCCTGTGCTTTAAAAGTTGATATTTTCTTCTTTTACTTCCACTACCTATCTTAGCCCCTTTAGGTAAATCTTCTAAAGATTTATATCCTTCTTTTAAAATTAAAACGTCTCTTACATCTTCTCTCTTTGGTACTCCCGCAAATTTTAAACCTTCAGGTAAGCTTGAAGGCATATCTTTCATACTATGTACGGCTATATCAATCTTTTTATCTAACAACTGTTGCTCTATCTCTTTTACAAATAACCCTTTATCTCCTATTTTATCTAAAGATACATTTTGAATTAAGTCGCCCTTAGTTTTTATTATCTTAACTTCAAACTCTATATTAGGATGATGTTTTTTAAGTTCATTTATAACCCAATTGGTTTGAGTAAGAGCTAAGTTACTACCTCTGCTTCCTACTATAATTTTCATACCTAATCTCCTTTTGCCCATATTTATTATAAGTCAAATAGTTCTTCTACCATTTTTATATATTCTTCTTGCTTACCACTATCTTTTATTTGTTTTAAATTTATTATTGGTTCTCTTACAAGCCTTTTTAATGCAGAAGTTAACATCTTATCTATTATTTTTTTGTCTCTACAGTTTAAATCTAATTTTCTGTAAATATAATCTAGTGTATCTTCTCTTATATCCAAACACTTATCATTTAAGGATTGTATTGTTGGATCTATTTTTATAGTATCTAACCACTCATTAAATTCTTCTATTTTTTCATCAATAATTAATTCTCCAGCACATGCCAACTCTCTTCTTTTTTTGTCATTTTTTTCACTTATTTTTTTTAAATCATCAATATCATATACTTCTATATTTTCAAATTCATTTAAATTTTTATCTATGTCTCTTGGTAGTGCTATATCAATCATTATCAATTTATTTGATAGTTTTGGCATATTTGCTTTTTTTAAAATTATATGAGGAGATGCTGTAGCACTTATAACTATATCTACTTTATCCATTAACTTATATCTATCCTCATACTTTATAGGAATTAAATTTTTATATTCATCTTGTATGCTTTTTAATTTTTCATAGCTTCTATTTGTTACATATATATTATTTAGTTTTTCTTGTACTAAATGTTTCATAGCTAACTTACTCATCTTACCAAGCCCTATCACCAAAGCACTTTTATTTTCTAATGTTCCCATCTTTTCCTTCAAGCATTTTATTCCAATATAGCTTATAGATAATGGTTGCTGAGATATTTTAGTTGTAGTTTTTATATCTTTTGATGATGTTATAGCTTCTCTAAACAACTTATTAAGCACCTTTTTACTTGCACCTAGTTGTCTTGAAAAATCATGAGCATCTTTTACTTGCCCTAGTATTTGGTCTTCACCTAAAACTAATGAATCTAATCCTGCTGAAACATTGAATAAATGTTTTATAGATTCTTTTCCAACTTTACAAAATAAGTATTTTTTTATATTTTCTACATTAAAAAAATCTTCGTAGAAGTCTTTAACAACTTCTACTTTATCTAAAATATTTTGCGAATATATATATATCTCACTTCTATTACAAGTAGATAATATAATAATTTCTTCTATTCCATTATCTAATAAAAAGTTTATCCCTTCTATTTTTTGTGTATCCGTAAAAGATACAGCTTCTCTTATGTTTATAGGAGTATCATTATGATTAACCCCTACTACCGCAAAATCCATAAAAGCCTCCAGATTATCCTACCTTAGTATTTTCCTTATTAACCAAAATTGTAGAAAAATAAGATATTTTATTTTCTAAATCAATCTCCCTTAAATTATTATAAACCACTTCATTTTCTAAAGATGAGTTACTAACTAATATAGAATATTCTAATAAGTTGTTCTTTTCTAATTTATCAACTATTTGTTTAAAGTTTTTATATACTTTCATTAAAACTATAGAGCTATAATTTTCTAAAGCATAATCTATTTTTCCTTCATCTATAGTACATGGAACTATTATTAAAGGTTCTTTATCCATAACTAGCGGGAAGTTTTGATTTGATGCAATATTTGAAAACGATGAAATTCCTGGTATTGTTTCTACATCAATTTTATCTATAAGTCTTTCCATTATGTAAACATATGTGCTGTATATCATAGGATCTCCTAAAGTCACGAACCCAACATTTTTCCCATTTTTAACATCTTCTACTATCTCATCAGCTACTTGATTCCAAGCAATTATCTTTTCTCCATCATTAAAGTTCATTGGAAAATGTCTTTGTTTTATTTGTAAATGTTTTGGTAAATAGTCCTCTACTATGCTTAGAGCTAAACTATTTCCTTCTCTTTTTGCTTCTGGTGTATATAATATATCTAATTTTTTTATTGTATTTACTGCCTTTACTGTTACTAACTCACTATCTCCAGGTCCTGTTCCTATTCCATAAAATTTAGCCATATTAGTTACCTCCCCCATTTAATGCCTCTAGACAATCTAATGCATGTTTTACAAATTTATTTTGTATTGATTCATTTTCTCCTAAGCCTTTTAAATGTATTTTAGTCTCAAATCCACTTTTATTTAATATCGTATTCCAAGAATCATCGTCATCTCCAGCCATATCATTTATTGCATGGTCTCCAGCAACTAACATAAAAGGCATTAACCTTACTTTTGATATCTTATCTTTCTTAAGGTTTACAATAACCTCTTCTATTTCAGGGTATCCTTCAACAGTTCCAACATAGGCTTTAAGACTTTCTTGTTTTAACATATAGTCTAATGCTGGGTAAGCACTATGCGCTTCATGCTCTGTTCCATGTCCCATAAAAACAATGGCCTCATTATCTTCTAATTTTGGGATTTGTAATTTCAATGCTTCTACTGTTTCTTTATAATCATCAATTTGACTTAAAAGCGGTCTTCCTAATGTTATCTTTTCAAATTTGTTACTATACTCACTTATTTGTTCTTTTAACTTCGTATATTCTTCACCACAAATTATGTGTAGAGTTTGTACTATTACCTCTTCATATCCCTCTTTGTGTAGCCTATCTAAAGCCTCTATTGGATTTTCTATATGTATGTTATCTCTATTTTTTAATTTTCTTATTATCATATTAGATGTAAAAGCTCTAAAAAAATCATATCCTTCAAAAGCTTCTTTTATCTTTCTTTCACATACTTCTATAGTTTTTTCTCTCGTTTCTTTATAACTTGTACCGAAGCTAACAACTAAAACTGCTTTTTTCATATTTAATCCTCCACTATGAAATTTTTTATATTGTCTATTTCATTAACTACCTTCTTATAATCTATTTGTTCTCTAACTATAACTACTACTGGTATATTTAAATTTTTAGCAGCATTAATTTTTTCTAAAAAACCACCTTCTACACCACTCTCTTTAGTTATCACTAAATCAATGTTGTAATGCTTGTACATTTGCTCATTTATAGCTTCACTAAAAGGTCCTTTCATAGCTATAATATTATCTGCATTTAATCCTACATCTTCACACATTTTAATTACTTCACTTGTTGGCAACACTCTTACTACTAAATTTTTACTTTTAAGATTTTTAGTAAATTGTTTTATAGTTTTACTTCCTGTTCCTAAAAATATATTAGACCCTATTTCATTAGCTTTTTTATAAGCCTCTTCTACGCTTTTTACTTTTATTACTTTTTCATAATCTAAATCATCTAAAAGCGACTTTCTTTCATATCTTATATATTCTATTTCTAAAAAATCAGAAACTTCGATAGCATTTTTCGACACCTCTATGGCATATGGGTGTGTTGAATCTATTACTAAGTTTATATTATTCGCCTTCATAAACTTAATCATATAGTCTACATCCATTTTCTTTAGTTCTATGTTTTTAGCAACTTTACTTGCTAAATCATATCCATAATTAGTAGTTACAGATACTATGTATTCTTTATTAAGAACATTTAATAAATTACATATTTTTATGCTATCTGAGGTTCCTCCTAAAACTAAAATCATATATTGTAACCTCTTGGTGTTATCATTAAGTCATCATGTATAAATGTAGATTTGTTTCCTATAATAACCATAGTAGTCATGTCAACTCTTTCAAAGTCCATAGTTTCAAATGTACATATAAACTTTTCTTCTTTTTCTCTTCCTACATCTTTTACAATTCCAACTGGAGTTTTTCCATCTTTAAATTCACCCATTATTTCAAATGCTTTATTTAAATGTTCACTTCTACCTTTACTTCTTGGGTTATATAAACAAATTACAAAGTCAGCTTCTGCTGCTAATCTTAATCTTTTTTGTATAACCTCCCAAGGTGTTAGCAAATCACTTAAGCTTATATGACAAAAATCATGCATGATAGGTGCTCCTAGTATTGCCGCTGCACCTAGACTAGCAGTAACTCCTGGAACAACTTTTACTTTTATTTCTTGTTCTTCTTGTGTTGTTAATTCTAATATCAATCCTGCCATTCCATATATCCCTGCATCTCCACTACTTATAACAGCAACATTTTTTCCTTGTTTTGCAATTTCTACAGCTTGTTTACATCTATCTATTTCCTGTCTCATTCCATTTTGAACTACTTCTTTATCTTTAATAAAATCAGTTATTAAGTTTATATATGTTTTATATCCAACTATAACATCGCTGTTTTTTATAGCTTCTATAGCTTCCATAGTCATCATATCTTTACTTCCAGGTCCTATACCTATTACATAAATCATAATTTTAATCTCCCTATTGAAAAAGTTATTCCCTTATATTTATGCTTTGCAACTATAAGGTTTTTATTGCTTAATATATAGGCTACCGGTTCTGCGACACAGTAAACTCCTATACTCTTTTTTACAAAATCTGATTTTTCAAATCTATCTTCAATTTTTCTTATCTCTTCTAATGTGATAGTTTCAAAAGGTATATTTAACTTTTTTGCTAACTCATTTATTCCCTTTTCATCCTTTTTAACTTCTACACTGCCTATTTTTCTTATGGATTTTTTATCTAAATCATAATTATTTAATAAATCTCCTAATGCATTATTTATATCTTCACAAGCTGTGCCTCTTCTGCATCCCATGCCTATTACAATATCTTTTGGAACAACTTTTACAATTCGTTTATCATTAATTTTCATTGTACTTTTATTAGTTATGTAAATAATTTTATCTAATTTATCGTACCTATGGAATTCATTAAAATTTTCAATGGTTATTAATCCTCTAGTATCAACGTCATAATTCCCATCAATATATACTCCTACTTTTCCATTATTCACTAACAATGAATTAACTTCTTTTACATTCTCTATAAAGTTGTATACGTGTGCATTTAATTTTTTAGCTATCATATCTAAAGATGTTTTATCATTTACATCTGTTGCTGTAGTTATTACTGGATTGCTACCTATAATACTACTTATATAGTAAGTCATTTCATTTGCTCCACCCATATGTCCACTAAGTAAGCTTATTACATTTTTACCTTTTTCATCTATTACTAGTATAGCTGGATCTTCAAATTTACTTTTTATCTCATTGGCTATAGACCTTACCACTATACCTGTAGCCATTATAAATACTAATACTTCATAATCTCTAAATAAATTCGGCATAAACTCAGATAGCTTTCCTGGTATTATATTTATTCCTTGTATTCTTTCATTCAATTTGTATGAAAGCTTTTCAGTTATATAAATATCTCCTTCTTCTACCATATTTCGTATATTAATTGCTAGGTTCATTCCATTTTTAGTAACAGATATAAAAGCGATTTTACTTTCTATATTCATGTTTAAAATCCTTATCGTATAACTTTGAATTTTTATATTCTTCTCCTAAGAATTTCCCTACTAATATTAATGCTGTTTTGCTTATTTCATTTTCTTTAACTTTTTTAGCTATAGTCTCTAAAGTTCCCTTTACAATCTTTTCTTCTGGCCAAGTGGCTTTATAAACAACAGCTATTGGAGTATCCATTGGATATCCTCCTTCATGTAATCTTTTAACTACTTTTTCTATATCATGAACTGATAAGAATATAGCCATTGAAGTTTGATGCTTAGCAAAAGATTCTATACTCTCTTTTTCTGGAACTGGAGTTCTTCCTTCCATTCTAGTAATAACAACACTCTGAGATATTTCTGGAACAGTATATTCAACCCCTAGTGCAGATGCTGCTCCTAAGAAAGAACTAACTCCCGGTGTACAATCATATTCTATATTTAAATTCGATAATTCTTCAACTTGCTCTCTTATAGATCCATATATTGAAAAATCACCTGTTTGAAGTCTTACTACCTTTTTATTATTTTTTATTCCATCTTCCATAACACTTATTATTTGATTTAAATCCATAGATGCACTATTATGAATTTCACAACCTTCTTTACAATATTCTAGTAAAGCTGGATTTACTAATGATCCTGCATATATAACTACATCAGCTTCACTTAATAACTTGTATCCTTTTAATGTTATTAAATCCTTATCTCCTGGTCCTGCTCCTACAAAATGTACTTTATTCATAATCTTTCTCTCCCTTTTTACAAGATATTATATATATTGGATTTAAAGGTTTGAAATACTCCCCTTTTCCTAACGGCTCTAATTTAGCTACATTTAACATAGTAGCTTCTATATCTTTAAAGTTTAGTTCTTTTAATAAGTTTAAAGTTTTATAAAAAGTATCTATTATTATAAAATTAGCAACTAAAGTTCCTTCTTCATTTAAATTTTCTTTAGCCCAGCTTAATATATCATTTAAATTAGGTCCGCTTCCTCCAATGAATATAGAATCTACTTTTTTACCTATATTTATAGGTGCGTATCCTTGTATAACTTCTATGTTATTTAGATTGAATTTTTTTATATTTTGATTTATCAATTCAATAGCTTTATCTTTACATTCTATACATACTACATCTATATTTGGATAATTGTAAGCTACTTCCACACTTACACTACCTGTCCCAGCTCCAATATCTAAAAACGTTTGTTTATCTTTTAAGTTAAGCTTATTTATAGATATAGCTCTTACTTCTTCCTTTGTTATAGGAACATTACCTGTTATAAATTCACTATTTTTCATCTAGTATCACCACTACATTCATATCAAATTTTTCTATTTTTAAAATATCTCTTGGAGTTGCTGTAGTTATTCTTTCATTTTCATAGGATAAGTTTTCTCCTACAACTATAATCTTATTTAAATTTCTTTTTATTATTTCTTTAGATATTTCCTTTGGCCCTATTTTATTATCAGTTACCATACATACTTTTTCATGTTGTAGTATATAGTCAAAATTTGGAGTTTTCCCATGACTACTCGTTATATATAAATCATTCATATCAGTATGTATTTTTGAAAATATATACTGCATAGAGCTTATCCCCGATACAATATTCAATTTATTATTATCTATATTTCTAGATAAGTACTTCCCTATACCATATATAGATGGATCTCCTGATGCTATAATCGATATATTTTTATCTTTATTTTCTTTTAAGTAATCTACAATTTCTTTTAAGTTACTTCCTAACTCAATTTTATTACCTTCAAAATCATTTATACTATCTAAGTTTCTTTTGCCACCTATTAATACATCTGAATTATATATTAACTTTTCTCCCAATTTAGTGCAGTATCCTATGTTCCCAGGCCCTAAACCTATAATATTAATCATAAAATACCTCCTTTAAAGCGACAGCTTTTTTCGACTCTCCAAGTAGTTTTTTGTCCATAGAGAAAATCATTACCTCAATATCAATTTCGTCATCGTTTATGTGTGTATATATTCTTTTTTTACATTTTTCAGAAAGTATGTTGTATATTTCCTTGTACTTTTCATATCTACTTTCTTCTAATATTTCTATAAACTCTTCTGTAGTTAAACAATCATTTACTTTTTTTATTAGTTCAAAAGGAGCATTCATTAAAGCTAAATTTGCTATTAATATTTCATTTCTAGCATCTGCAATTTTGCTGTGTGTATTAAATATTCCTCCTGCTATCTTTACATATTTACCTAAATGTCCAGCCATAAGAATTTTTTTAAATCCAATTCTTTGAGCTTCTTTTAGCATATAACCAATAAAATTACTAGTTCTAACTATATACTTTGAATCAATATTTAAGCTTTCTTTTATAAACATTTCTCCATGATTTCCTGGGACTAAAATAATTTTATCCATGCCTTGAGCTTTTTTCATTTCAAGTTCTATTGATAAAGATTTTTTCCAACCTTCATCACTCATAGGCTCTACTATACCAGTAGTTCCAATTATTGATATACCTCCTAATATTCCAAGTCTTGGATTAAAAGTTTTCTTTGCAATAGTTTCTCCTTCAGGGGCAAATATAATTAGCTTTACTCCTTTTGAATTTCCTATTACCTTTCTAACTTCACTTTTTATCATAGATATAGGGGTTTTGTTTATCGCAGCTTTTCCAATTTCTATTCCTAATCCCTTTTTTGTAACCCTTCCAATTCCAATTCCACCATCTATTATTATGTCATTTGAATCTATAAACTCAGCTCTTGCATATATATGCATTTTATGAGTTGCATCTATATCGTCGCCTCCATCTTTTTGTATTGAACACTGTACAAATTCATTATTTATATTTACGTTCTCTACTTTTAAAGTTAATGGTATTCCTTTAGGAGTATCTATATTTATAGTTTCTAAAGTATCTTTAGTTAAAAGCATATAGGTAGCTGCTTTTGCTGCACCTGTCGCGCATGACCCCGTGGTATATCCTCTTTTATATTTTTTACCATCTATATAAACGTATTCTTCCATAATCTCACCTTACATAGAGTATAGTATTGCATTTATTATTGCTGCTGCTAAGTTACTCCCACCTTTTCTACCTTTTGATATTATGTACGGAATATCGCTTTTTTCTAATTCATCTTTTGATTCTGCCGCTCCAACAAATCCTACAGGAACACCAACTACAGCTTCAACATTTAGATCCTTTGCACTTTGCATTTCTATTACTTTATATAAAGCAGTAGGAGCATTTCCAAGTACAAATATTTTTTTACCTTCTTCTTGAGCTGCAACTTCTACAGCTGCCATAGATCTAGTTATTCCTTTTTCTTTTGCTAGATTCGCTACTTTTTCATCACTTACAAAACACTTATACTTACAACCTAATGATTCTAATCTTTTTTTATTTATTCCGCTTAAAGCCATATTTGTATCTGTATATATAGTTGCATTTTCTTTTAAAGCACTTACTATATTACTCACTGCACTTTCAGAAATTTTTAATATGTCTAGATATTCAAAATCAGCAGTTGTGTGTATAGCTCTTTTGATTATCTTTTCTTCTAATTCATTTTTAAATTTATATCCAGGTCTTATTTCATCAATTATTCCCTGGATTATTTCAAAGCTCTTAGTTTCTATCATCATAGGATTTTTAATGTATTCCATTTTTATTCACTCCTAAGTCCCCCAGCTATTATGTTTGCTGTGTATATTTTTTTATATTTTTTATTTATTTTCTTTTCTACGATTTTTTCTATTATCTTGGTTTCATCCATATCTTGTTCAAGTAATATACCTATTACTGTTCCACTATGAGCTATGTTAACTCCACAAGCTCCATACTCTTTTGAAATGTCCATTATCTCACTTAAGTATTTTTTCTTATGTATATTTTCATTTGCAACACTACTTATATTGCATGCTTGACCTA
The DNA here is from genome assembly GCF_023653455.1 of Paraclostridium ghonii. GTDB lineage: Bacteria > Bacillota > Clostridia > Peptostreptococcales > Peptostreptococcaceae > Paraclostridium > Paraclostridium ghonii. The sequence goes on along the minus strand of NZ_JAKEDR010000035.1, from coordinate 9,904 downwards.
TTAAATTTAAGTCATTTTTCCTTATGCCTTGTTCTAATAACTTAAATGCATATTCAATTATGTACTTATTTTGTTTTTTAAGTTTTATATAATTTTCTTTTTTTCTTATATGTTTAGTATTTAAAGTATCATTAGGTTCTAATATCAATACTTTTCCACTATCAAAACATCCTAACTTTTTTATAATATTTGCATTTAATGGATTAAATATAGTATTTTCTTTTATATATATAGAGTCTGTTGGCTCAATTTTTGTTGCAAGTTTACATATGTCATATTCGTTTAAATCTTTTCCTATAAGATTTAAAGTTGCCTTAATAGTAGCTCCTATATCTGCTGTTGAACTTGCCATTCCTTTACTTATTGGTATATCACTTTTTATATCTATAGATATATTTTTTAAATCTTCCTTAGGCAAATCAAAGTATTTAAATACTTCTTCAATAGCTTTTCTTGATTTTAATGGTCCTCTATTTGCATTGTCTATTTTTTCTTCTAATGTCACTTTAGAAAATCTATTTATTGCATAAGATGATAAATATTCTTTTTCTTTTATCATACCTTGTACAAATTCACCACAAGATGCTGGGCATATTCCATATGATTTCATCTTATTCTCCTAGAATTTTATTTAATTGGTTTAAGAGCTTCTTATTTTCTTCATGACTTTTTATTGCTATTCTTATATATTTTTCATCTAAGTTTCTAAAGTTAGATGCATCTCTTATGAGTATATTTCCTTGTTTAAATAATTCTTTTTTTAGTTCATTTGATTTTTTATCAAATAGTTTTATTAATATGAAATTTGTATTAGTTTCGTATGCTTTAATTGTATGGATTTTTTCTAGTTCCTTTAACATATATGCTCTTTCTTTTATAAAAAATTCTTTGCTATTTTTTATATACTCTTCATCATTAAATATATATTTTGAGAGAGTGTCTGCAAAAGAATTTACACTCCAAGGTTCTTTAATTTCATACATTTTACCCAAAATACCTTTATTGCTACATATCCCATAACCTAGCCTTATGCCTGGGATTCCAAAAAACTTTGTTATAGCTTTTATTATGAATATGTTTTTGTTATCTTTAACATAATTTACTAAGCTATATTTATTTTCATCTTCTACAAATTCCATAAATGTTTCATCAACTATAAGTAACTTGTTGTGTTTATTTAAAAGTTCTAATAATTTTCTTAAATCATATACTTTCCCAATTGGGTTTGATGGGTTACATATAAATAGACTGTCAAATTTATCTATGTTATCTTTTATATCATCTAGATTAATTTCAAAATCTTTATCTTTATTAAGATATAAATTTAAAACTTCTAATCCGCTTAATTTTGCACCTCTCTCATATTCTGAAAAAGTTGGATTTAAAATAGCTATTCTTTTATTTATATTCTTCATCAAAAGATATATTATTTCAGTAGCTCCATTGCCTGGAATTACATGAGAGCTTTCTATACTTAAGTATTTAGCTATATTTAATCTTAAAGTTGTATAATTTATATCAGGATACCTAGAACATTCTTTTAGTCCTTCTAATATATACTTATCTAAATTTTTTATTAAGTATGGATTTATATTAGAACTAAAATCTATTATATCTTTTGGATTTTTATTATAAACTCTACACATATCTTCTACATTTGCTCCATGTCCAAGTTCTTTCATGATTTTCACCTTCTATCTTAAAATACTACATAAGTTATTGTTGAGAATATAACTAGTGCTATAAATGATGTCATGTACATTATTTTATTAGTTCTTATAATATCCTCAATTTCTAGTTCTCTATCTTTATCTCCTATAGTAGGTTTATATACTTTTTCTCCAAAATACATATTAGTACCCCCTAGCTGAACTTCTAGTGCTCCAGCTACTGCACCTTCTGCGTATGCACAATTTGGACTTTTATGATTTTTTCTATCTCTTATAGCTATTTTGATACTTTTTTTAGAATTAAATCCTAATATAAAACTTGCTATCATCATAAAAAATGGTGTTATTCTAGCTGGTATAAAGTTTGCTATATCATCAATTTTTGCAGATGCAAATCCTATATCTCCATATTTCTCATTTTTGTATCCCACCATTGAATCTAGTGTATTTATAGCTTTATAGGCCATCGCAAATACAGGTCCCCCTATAAATCCATACATCATAGGTGATATTATTCCATCTACAGTATTTTCAGCTACTGTTTCAACTGTAGCTCTTATTATTTCATTTTCATTTAAAGTAGTTGTATCTCTTCCAACTATATACGATAATTGTTTTCTAGATTTTTCTATATCTCCACTTTTTAAAACTTCATATATTTTTCTTGCTTCATGCGCTAAACATTTAGTTGATAATGTTGTATATAATATAGCTGATGACACTATTACATATAAAATATTATTTATTGAAAATACTTCTAAAATTAACTTTGTTAATAAAGCTGTAGTTCCTACTGTTATAATCCAAAGTAAAAAACCACCTATTTTTAATCCTTTTTTTGATTTGAATATATTCCTTATTTTACCTTCTATAAATTTTATAAAATTTCCAATAAATCTAACTGGATGTGGAAAAGAATAGGGATCTCCTATAATTAAATCCATTATATATGCAATAATCATTACTATAATTATTAACTTACTCATTTTTATCACCTACAAATTTTGCTATAGCATCTAAATTATTATAAAAATGAGTATGTAGATATGTAGCTAGAGTATTTCCTTTTGAATATCCTCCGTCCCATTCATGCACAACTTTATTTCCTCTTTTTTTAATCATTTTATATGCACATTCTTCATTACTATTAAATATTGAATGATGAAACTCATGCCCTTTTATAGTTTCTCCTTTGTCCGAAAGAATTGTATCTATCTTAGCTATTCCATCACAGTATCCAAATCTTTTAAGAGAATCTGTCATTTCGCTAGTTCCGTTAAATATTCCTACCATGTCATATGTTTTTCCATCTGAATCTTTAAGTTTTTCCCCTAAGTACATAAGACCTCCACATTCAGCATATATAGGTATATTTTTTTCGTGAGCATTTTTTATAGATAGTCTCATGCTTTTATTTAATTGTAGCTCTTTAGCAAAAACTTCTGGAAACCCACCCCCAATATATATACAATCTGCATCTGGCACATTTTCATCATTAAGAGGACTAAACTTTATAATTTTAACTCCCATATTTTCTAAAAGCTCTAAATTTTCTTTGTAATAAAAGTTAAAAGCTTTGTCATAAGCTATAGCTACTTTTTTATTTTCAAATCTTGGTAATTTACTTAAATCAAAACTACTTTCTACTAAATCGCTTTCTGCAATTTCAATTATTCTATCTAAATTTATATATTTTTCTATTTCATCTCCTAAATTGCTAAACTTTTCTTTTAGAGATTTTATTTCAATACTTGGAACTAACCCTAGATGCCTAGATTCTAATGAAAATTTTTCATTAGGTGGAAAATATCCTAGTACCTCAACATTACAATATTTTTGTATAGCTTCTTTTATAAGTTCATAGTGACTTTTTGTCTTTACATTATTCACTATTACACCTTTTATATTTACATCTTTATCAATTTCTTTATATCCAAGAACCATAGCCGCTGCTGAAGATGACATAGCCTTTCCATTTATGACTAATATAACTGGAGCTTTCAATATTTTAGAAGTATATGAACTTGTACAAGAATTTAAGTCTATTCCAAATCCATCATATAATCCCATGACCCCTTCTATTACTGAAATATGGGCATCTTTAGATGCTTTATTTACTATATATTTAATTTTTTCATCTTCTAACATATATGAATCTAAGTTTCTAGAATCTCTACCTGTTATAAATGTATGGTACGACGGATCTATATAGTCTGGACCAACCTTGTATGGTTGAACCTTTAATCCTCTTTTAGTTAACGCTTGCATTATTCCTAGTGAAATAGTAGTTTTTCCAACTCCGCTACTTGTTCCTGCTATCAATATTTTTTTCATCCTATCACCTAACCATTTATAATCTCATATATTTTTTCTATATCTAGGCATTCCCTTAATATATCTGCTAATTTGTCATACTCTTTATTCTTAAATTCTTCAAATGAATTTATTGAATTTTGAGTTTTTTCTAACCCTTTATTTACTCTTATTGAATTTAATATTTTTCTTGTAAACATAGCATCATCAAATATTCCATGAAGATAGGTTCCTACTACATTTCCTTCTTCATTTATACATCCTTCTTTATATGAAACATCTTTTTCTAACTTTTTCACTATTGTAGCTAATGACTTTCCTTCTACCTTTGTATATCCCATATGTATTTCATATCCTTTTACATTCGTATTATCTAATGTATTTAAATATCCATTTAAGTCATTATTTATAATAGCTTCAACTTGAGTAGTAACTTTTTCTTTCTCAAACGTAGTTTCTATATTCAAAAGCCCTAATCCATCAATTTCTTTTATTGATCCTTCTACTGCTTTAGGATCATATAACTTTTTACCTAGGATTTGATATCCTCCACAAATTCCAAATATTAATTTCCCCTGCTTATTTAGATCCTTTATTTGTTTTTCTAATCCACTTTCTCTTATATAAATTAAATCTTCTATTGTATTTTTACTTCCAGGTATTATAACCATATCTGGATTTGATAAAGACTGTCCTCTTTCTACATACCTAACGCTTACATCATCTTGTATTTCTAACATATGTACATCAGTAAAGTTTGACATGTATGGAGTTCTTATAACCTCTATATTTATATCATTTTTTACAAATTGCTTATTAAATCTATCAGTTACACTATCTTCATCTTCTATATTTAAATCACTATACGGAACCACTCCTAAAACAGGTACGTTTATTATATCTTCTAACATATCTATTCCTGATTGTAAAAGTTCTACTGTTCCTCTAAACTTATTAATGATAACGCCTTTAACTCTTTCTCTTTCTTTATCTTCTAATAAAATCATAGTTCCTGCTATAGAAGCAAAAACCCCACCTCTATCAATATCTGCAACTAGTACTACAGGAGCATCTGCAATTTCAGCCATCCCCATATTGGCGATATCTCTATCTTTTAAATTTATTTCTGCACAACTTCCTGCTCCTTCAAGAATGATTACATCGTATTCATCACTTAAATCTTTATAAGTCTGTTTTAACATTAAACCTAGCTCTTCTTTGTAGTCGTGATATATATTAGAACTTACCGTATTTAGAACCTTTCCATTGACTATTACCTGGCATCTGTTTTTTCCTGCAGGCTTTAATAAAATTGGATTCATTCTTACATCAGGCTCAATGCCTGCAGCTTCAGCTTGAGTAACTTGAGCTCTTCCCATTTCTAATCCATCTTTTGTTATATATGAATTTAGTGCCATGTTCTGAGATTTAAAAGGAGCTACCCTGTATCCATCTTGCTTTAGTATTCTACATAATCCAGCAGCCAAAGTACTTTTACCAACATTAGATGCCGTTCCTAAAAACATTAGTGATTTACTCATAATAAAAAGTTCCTTTCTAATTGATATTGTTGTTAACAAAAAGACCTACCCAGGATGGATAGGTCTTTAAAAAGTATACACTTGACCAATTTTTAAACCCCTAACCCCGAAGATTTTATTTCAATAAACTAGGCAGGTCTCCTGACTTAGCTTCGTCCTAATCCTATTCCTTCCCGTAAAATCACAGTGGTGTCTAATAGTTTCGTCAGCATTACAGTAGCGGGGGCTGTAAAGGATTCTAACCTTTTTCCCTATTAATCTTTAATGAAGAACCTAATTTATGTCTATTTTTATGATATTTTTTATTTGTCTATATTTATGTTAAATATGCAGTATTATTTAGTGTCTGAATTACAGGAAATCCATCTACTATATCTATAATACTTATTGATGCATTGTCTATTTTAAAACTCCAGTGATATTCATGTGTTTTCCCAATTAAATAAGAAATAATATTTCTTATACTTCCTGCATGAGCACATATTAAAATATTTTTTTCTTTGTTATAATCCAATATATGTTTTAATTCTTTACAAACTCTATGATAAGAATCTACTAAACTTTCACCATTTGGATATTTATATTCAAATCCATATTTAATTATTTTTTCAAATTCTTTTGGAAAACTACTTTTTATATATTCAAAGTTCATTCCTTCAAAATCTCCAAAATTAATTTCTTTTAGATTCTCACTTTCTATAATCTTTAAATTTTTAGATTTTGCTATATCTTTTACAGTATCCTTAGTTCTAGTAGATGTCGTTGTATATATGCAGTCAATTTTTTCTTTCTCAAGAAACTTATTTAATTTAACTATTTGCATATTTCCTAAGTTACTTAATTCACTGTCTATATGTCCAGATAAATTTCCATTAATATTATCTTTTGTCGTTGCATGCCTTACTAGTATAAGTCTTGACATCACTTCACCTCTTATTTTAATCCAAATGTCAAATATATAAATATTAGGTATATCACTTCAACAAGTTCAGATGTACATCCAAGTATATCCCCCGTTATTCCATCAATCTTTGAATATATATATTTAACAAAATATCTAGTGAATATAATCATTACTGGTATAAATAATATTACTTTAATAATACTTTCTATATTTAAATTAAATAATATTAAGCTTATAAGAGTTATTAATATTACTGTATATCCTATACCCACTAAAATCATATTTAACGTTGGCTTTCCTATAAAAACATTCCCCATTCCGTTTTTCCTTGGAGTTACACTTTTATAAGAAGCTACCACAATTGCCATCCTTGCAAATACAGGCATAAATATTAAATTATATAAATTACCTGACTCTAAAATAGCATATATTAATCCAAGTTTCATAAGAATTAGAAATAACATAGACAACATTGCATTAGTTCCTAATCTTGAATCCTTCATTATATCTAATATTTTATCTTTTTCTCTATAGCTATAAATTCCATCAAATGTATCTCCTACCCCATCTAAGTGTAAACCACCTGTTAGTATAACAGTTGATATTAATATATTTACAGAAGTTATATAGCTATCAAAAACTAAAATTGAACCTAACCCAATTATAAAGTAGAAAAAGCCAAGAACAAATCCTACTAAAGGAAAGTAATACATAGTTTTATGAAACTCTTCATCAAAACCTATATCTACCCTAATTGGAATCCTAGTTAAAAATTGCAATATTCCTACAAACCTTTTCATATACTACTCCTTAATTTTCATAGGTATACCACTAACAACAAAGTAAACTTCATCAGCACATTTAGCTATATACTGATTTATTCTACCTACTACATCAGAATATACTCTACAAAGTTTATTATCCGGTACTAAACTCATACCTAGTTCATTCGTTACTATTACAAAGTATAAATCTGTATTTTTGATTTCTTCTATTAATTTTTCTACCTGCTGTTTTATATACTTTTCCATATCATTTGTTTCTTCTGGTGTACAATTATCAAAATCTATATTATACTCAAACATTAAGTTATTTACCAATAAAGTGACACAGTCTAGAATAACAGTCTGATGATTTTTACCTAAATCATTAATTATTGAATATATGTTTTTAAAAATTTCATAAGTTTTCCAATTACTTGGTCTACCTTCTTTATGTTTTCTAACTCTATCTTTCATTTCCTCATCAAAAGGAATAGAAGTTGCTATATAAGCTGTACAGTTTTTTCTATCTCTACATAAATCTTCTGCAAAATTACTTTTTCCAGACCTAGATCCTCCAGTAACTAAAATTATCTTACTCATAAATTCACCTTCTTATTTTCCTATGTCTACTTCATCAGTTGTTGCCATGTTCTTATATGCAAAATTTCCTGCCTCTATAATATTGAAGGCTAATGCAGATCCACTGCCTTCACCTAATCTCATATCCATATTAAGCATAGGATTTAATTTTAAGATTTCTAAAGCCTTAGCTGCTCCAGCTTCTGCGGATGTATGTGATGCTATCATATATTCTTTAGTCATAGGGTTTATAGTGTATGCTATTAAAGCTGCTGCGTATGATATAAATCCATCAATAACGACCGGAGTTCTATTTGCTGCACAAGCTAATATTACACCTGCCATTCCCCCTATCTCAAAACCACCAACTTTAGCTAATATATCAATGCCATCTAACTTATCTGGCTTATTTAACTCTATTGCTTTCCTTATAGTATTCGCTTTATGTGCCACTCTATCCTTTTTAAGCCCTGCCCCTATACCGGTAACTTCTGAAGGATCACAATGTGCAATAACAGAAACTATTGCACTACTTGGAGTAGTGTTGCAAATTCCCATTTCTCCTATACCTACAAGATTATATCCTTTTTTTATACAATCATTTGTAATTTCAATTCCTACTTCTAAACATCTAATGGCTTCTTCCCTAGTCATAGCAGGCCCTTTTGCCATATTATAAGTTCCTTTTCTAATCTTATAATCTAGAACTCCATCTAGTTTTTCATCTGTATTTATTCCTAAATCTATTGCTATAACGTCAGAATTCACAAATTTAGAAATAGCTCCTACGCCACATATACCTTTTGTAAAATTAGGAAATTGAAGTCTTGTTATTTTTTGAGGGTCTGGTGCAACACCTTCTTCATATACACCATGATCTCCTGCAAATGCAATAACTATTTTTTTATCTGTATCAAAATATTTTTTTCTCGTTATTCCTGCAATTTGTATGCATATATCTTCTAATTTACCTAAGCTTCCAACTGGTTTTATTAGTTTATCTAATCTATTTTTTGCTTCATTCATATGTGATTCACTTAATGGTTGTATATCTTTTATAGTCTGTTGGAAAAGTTGCATAGTTGCCTCCTTGAATTTCATATAAAAAAAGACTTAACTACGAAGTTAAGTCTTTAAATATGTCATAAAAAATATTTTAAGATTTAAATTCTATCACCCCGAGAACCTAGTTATATAATTATATACTAGGCAGGTCTCCTGACTTAGCTTCATCCTTACTCTAACCTTCCCGTTTATAACAGTGGTAAATAGAGTTCGTCTGCATCACAGTAGCGGGGACTGCAGAGGAATTACACCTCTTTCCCTATTAATCTTCAATCTAAGAACCTAAATATATTTAAATTTATTTAATTTTATTATTTTAAATTTATGTATAAAATTCATCCCTACAATTTATTCTACATTAGTATACATAAATCCTCTATTTTTTTATTATGATAATTCTTTTTTTCGCTATTTTAGTGTATATTATCTTCGATATTAATAATACCATAAAAATGATTAATTAGGTAGAGCTCGTTAGAATATATTACAACTTTTCTAACTCAATCTAAATAAAGGAATTCTCTTCTATTTAAGACTTCGTCTGCAAACACTTGATTTCAAGAAACAGATCTGTTTCTCAAGTATTTGAGTAATTATTTTTTATTTTACTATACGAAAAAAAGGTGGTTAGTCTTAGTTTATAGCGTAGAGGTCATTTTAAAGCATCTTCTCTCTTTTTATATCTTCATATCGTACAAGCGTAATTATTTTTTATTTTACTATACGAAAAAGGTGGTTGGTATTAAGTTACAATGCAGAAGTCATTTTAAAACATTTTTTAATTCTTCATCACCTATAGTGGTTGCGTAATTCTTTATTTATTTTGCTTTAACTAAAAAGGTGGTTAGCGTTAGTTTGCAACGCAGAGGTCATTTTAAAGCATCTTCTCAGCTTTATGACCTCAAGTGCAAACTAACACTAACCACCAACACCATTATGCGTAAAATAAAAAAGATTACGCGGCTACGTCCTACTCTCCCAGGCAGCTTCCCACCAAGTACCATCGGCGCTAAAGAGCTTAACTTCTGTGTTCGGAATGGGAACAGGTGTATCCTCTTTGCTATAGTA
>NZ_JAKEDR010000349.1 GCF_023653455.1 Paraclostridium ghonii | reverse complement strand
TACATATCATTCACAAAAGAACCTTCTCTTTTGTCTAAGTCAGTTCCTAAATCATCCAACATTCTAACTTTAATATTATCTAAACTTTCTTCGTACATATAACCACCCCCTATATTTCAAATTCAGAATTTCCAAACACAGTATCGAGTTTTAGACTCACACTAAGTAAACTACTTTCAAATACAACGCTTATAACATTTACATCTATTACATAAGGGTTTATTAATATAGCTTCTTTTACATATCTTTTTACCTCTTCATTAGTAAGTGCTTGGGTGTAGTTTCGACCCATAAGTAAATGTATTTCGCTTCCAAAGTTCCAACTATAGATGTCATATACAAATCTTTCAACTTTTAACGCTCGGTATATCCAAACCTTTAAGGCTTCTATCCCTTCAACCACTTTAAATTGCTTATTTTCAATTATTAGGTTACCTGTTTTAAAATCTATTGCAAACTCTTTCAAAGGTGGTAAATCATTCTTTTTATTTTCAATTTCAACAGTTTCAGTCCCGATAAAGGGGAATAAACTCATAGACTCACCACCTTTGAGAGTAAAATAAAAGTGCCTTCAACTCGAGTTAAAAGCACTTTGTCACCTACGTTTAAACTATCTTTTAAATTGTGTTCTATATTTGTGTCATCCGATGTTATATTTGCATTATTTAAAGTTATTAAGCT
>NZ_JAKEDR010000348.1 GCF_023653455.1 Paraclostridium ghonii | reverse complement strand
GCTAATGCTGATGTTGACTCTAATGCCGATGCTGATTCTAACGCTGATTCAGACTCTACTTCTGACGCTAACGCTAATGCTGATGTTGACTCTAATGCCGATGCTGATTCTACTTCTGACGCTAATGCTAATGCTGACGTTGACTCTAATGCTGATTCTACTTCTGACGCTGACGCTAATGCTGACGTTGACTCTAATTCTGATGCTGAGGCTACTTCTGATGTAGATGCAAATAATAATAATCAATCTACTGCAACTAATAATGTAGGCCCAATAACTGTTAGTACACCTATAAATATATATATCACTTGTCCATGCTGTGGTAAAACACATCACTGTAAAACAGACCACTGTAAAACACATGACTGTTATAGAGGTAGTATAATTAATACAGATCCTGATATAGACGTTAATACAATAGAAGAAATTGAAAGTAACGATATAGAAGAATAATCAATTATAAAGGAGTTTAACTATTATGAATCAATCAAATAATAGAAATAATAAAAAAATTATCATTGATAGCAAATATGTTCCTTCTAAGAAAAGTAAACCTGTCTCTGATAGCAAACACCAACATGTTCATAACGGTCAGATTATAGATGACGATAGCAAACATGTTCCTGCTAAGAAAACTATCTCTGATAGCAAGCACCAACATGTTCATAACGGTCAGATTATAGATGACGATA
>NZ_JAKEDR010000347.1 GCF_023653455.1 Paraclostridium ghonii | reverse complement strand
GGGTTAGTCGGGACCTAAGCCGAGGCCGAAAGGCGTAGGTGATGGACAACAGGTTGAGATTCCTGTACCACCAATAATCGTTTGAGAGAAGGAATGACACAGTAGGATAAGCTAACCACACTGTTGGTTATGTGTGGCTAAGTACTGAGGCAGTCAAGGTAGGCAAATCCGCCATGATAATGCTGGGGTACGATGGGGAGCGAAATTAAGTAGCGAAGTAGCTGATTTCACACTGTCGAGAAAAGTTTCTATCGAGATTAAAGGTGCCCGTACCGCAAACCGACACAGGTGGGTGAGGAGAGTATCCTAAGGCCAGCGAGAGAACTGTTGTTAAGGAACTCGGCAAAATGACCCCGTAACTTAGGGAGAAGGGGTGCCACGTTAGGGTTAACGCCCGAGGTGGCCGCAGAGAATAGGCCCAAGCGACTGTTTACCAAAAACACAGGTTTCTGCTAAGTCGCAAGACGATGTATAGGAGCTGACGCCTGCCCGGTGCTGGAAGGTTAAGGGGATCTGTTAGGATTTATCCGAAGCAGTGAACTTAAGCCCCAGTAAACGGCGGCCGTAACTATAACGGTCCTAAGGTAGCGAAATTCCTTGTCGGGTAAGTTCCGACCCGCACGAAAGGCGTAACGATTTGGGCACTGTCTCAACAACAGACTCGGTGAAATTGTAATCCCGGTGAAGATGCCGGGT
>NZ_JAKEDR010000346.1 GCF_023653455.1 Paraclostridium ghonii | reverse complement strand
GTTTATATACTCATATTCAAATAGAAGCTTTATATCTTGATTAAAATAAACTTCAGCAAATTCATCTTTAGCTTTAAAATGTACTTTTAATTCATCTTTATTTGCTTTATCAAATTTGAAATATTGAATAAATGGTAAATTACTATTTTTGTCTTCTACATATCTATTTTCTACCTCTACCAAATTAAATCCTGTTTTCTCTATTGCAAAAATTATATTTTCCATATACTTTGGAGGCAATATATCTATATAATATTTTTCTTCTGATTGAATAGTATTATTTAATTTCAAACAAGTTTTTATCCATATATGACTTTTATGTATTGATACAGGGCTTTTATTGTTTAATTTAAATTTAAAAGGAACCTCTATTAAACTTATATCTTCTACGCTCTTATCTAAATCTATATATTTTTTTTGTATAACTATTTTTTTATTTTCAACCTTTGTACTTTCTTCTTTAATATAACTTGTTTTTATATATATAACTATATTGTGTAATTTTTTATTCAATTCTCCCCCTTTTACCCTACAGATTCCATCTATATATTCCCCAGGATATATTTCTTTTGAATTTATAAAAGTGCTTACTTTAATTTCATTTAAATTACGCATGTACTCCCCCTATTTTTTATTTAATAAAACATAATTATATTCTTTTATACTCTTAATTATAGTTTTTAATAAGTGTAATATCTTTAAGC
>NZ_JAKEDR010000345.1 GCF_023653455.1 Paraclostridium ghonii | reverse complement strand
ATAGGTGGAATAGTAAAAGATATTGCAGAGGCATTTGGAATAGCAGGAGATGCCGGAGAAATCATAGGTGGAATAGTAAAAGATATTGCAGAGGCATTTGGAATAGCAGGAGATGCCGGAGAAATCATAGGTGGCATTGTAAAAGATATTGCAGAGGCATTTGGAATAGCAGGAGATGCTGGAGAAATCATAGGTGGCATTGTAAAAGATATTGCAGAGGCATTTGGAATAGCAGGAGACGCTGGAGAAATCATAGGTGGAATAGTAAAAGATATTGCAGAGGCATTTGGACTAGCAGGAGACGCTGGAGAAATCATAGGTGGAATAGTAAAAGATATTGCAGAGGCATTTGGAATAGCAGGAGATGCAGGAGAAATCATAGGTGGAATAGTAAAAGATATTGCAGAGGCATTTGGACTAGCAGGAGACGCTGGAGAAATCATAGGTGGCATTGTAAAAGATATTGCAGAGAAATTTAAAACAACAGGAGACGCCGGGAAAATCATAGGCGAAATTGTAAAAGATCTTGGAGAGAAGTTTAAAATAACAGGAGACGCCGGGAAAATCATAGGCGAAATTGTAAAAGATATTGCAGAGAAGTTTAAAACAACAGGAGACGCCGGGAAAATCATAGGCGAAATTGTAAAAGATCTTGGAGAGAAGTTTGGAATAACAGGACGTGCTGGAGAAATCATAGGTGGTATTTTAGAGAAGGTTGCTGGAATGT
>NZ_JAKEDR010000344.1 GCF_023653455.1 Paraclostridium ghonii | reverse complement strand
GTATACAAATAATTAAATATATAATAGTTTATACAATAATCAGTGAACTGATAATTCAAAACATATTGATAAAGGCAGAACTTTCTTATATAAAATATAACTGTAAAGTTGCTAACAATCAATTAAAAAATCAAATTGAACACTATAGCGAATATGAAAAATATATTAAAAAAGTTAGGTATATTATTCATGATATTAAAAATCATAAATTTCTTTTAAATCAACTTTTAGCATCTAAAAAATATAAAGAAGCTATGAACTTCTTAAATGAATTAGATACAGAAATAGAAGATAATGATTACTATTTTATAACGGAAAATGTTTTGATGGATGCTATTGTAAAAAATAAAATTAAAATATGTGAAGACTATGGAATAAAGTTCAGCTATAATATCTTTATGCCTAGTGATATGAATATAAGAAATGTACATATGTCGGTAATATTTAACAATCTAATAGACAATGCGATAGAAGCCTGTTTAAATATAGATGAAATAGAAAGAGAAAAATATATAAATCTATATTGTGAAGTTATAGATAACAAATTAATATGTGTTATAAAAAATTCTAAAAATAAAAAAGAACTTAAATTAGATAAAGATTTTAAAATAAAAACTTTAAAAAAGGATAAAACTAATCACGGTATTGGTATTGAAAATTTGAAGCTTGCAATAGAAAAGTATGATGGGGTTATAGACTTTAATTTGGAAGAGCATTATTTTACAGTTAAATTTATT
>NZ_JAKEDR010000343.1 GCF_023653455.1 Paraclostridium ghonii | reverse complement strand
CATAAGTATATAGTTTGTATTATTATTTTTTAAAATATTAAGATTTTCATTTTCCATTAAAATTTTTATATCTTTAAATTCTTGTATATACTCGTATTCATCGAAAAAATAATTGTAATCATTATATAAATTTATAAATAAATATCTTTTGGAATGACTACTTCCAACTAATTTATAACCATTTTTAGAATCTAACTCCAGTTTATATTTACTTATATATTCTCTAACATTTTTTATATCATTTAAAACAGTATTTCTGCTTACGAAAAGCTTATCACAGTATTTTTCTATTGTTAGCTTTTCTAAAGATAAAAGCAAATATATTATTATACTTATACATCTTTCTTCTGAAGATAATATATAATCATCTTTAGAGTATTTTAGTACTTTTCTTATCTTTTCTTTATCTTCTGAGTTTATATGATAACCTAAGTTTCTTACATTAGATATTTCTAAATTGTATTTTTTTATATATTCATTAATTTTTGAAATATCATAATAAACAGTTCTTCTAGAGATATTTAATAACTTAACTATCTTTTCAACTTTTATATATTCATGGTTCATAAGTATATCTAATATATCTTCTAGTCTTTTATTAAGTTTCATATTTTCTCCTTTCTTAAATTTATTATATAATTTTTTATTATTGCACAAAAGACAAAATATACGCACATTTTTCATGCAAAAAATTGTACTCAAATTCACAAAATACTAAACATAATTAACAATTTATTTAAAATAATTATGTTTTGGTTTAACTACTTATAAATGAAC
>NZ_JAKEDR010000342.1 GCF_023653455.1 Paraclostridium ghonii | reverse complement strand
TGGGGTGGATAATGAGAGTCGAACTCACGACCTCCAGAGCCACAATCTGGCGCTCTAACCAACTGAGCTATACCCACCATACTTGGTCGAGGTGGAGGGACTCGAACCCCCGGCCCCATGGTCCCAAACCATGTGCGCTACCAAACTGCGCTACACCTCGTAATATATTAAAATAAAAAATTGGTGGACCTTCAGGGACTCGAACCCCGGACCTACCGGTTATGAGCCGGGCGCTCTAACCAACTGAGCTAAAGGTCCACATTTATATGGTAGCGGTAACAGGAGTCGAACCTGTGACCTTTCGGGTATGAACCGAACGCTCTAGCCAACTAAGCTATACCGCCATATGTTTGGTGCCCAGAGGCGGAATCGAACCACCGACACGGGGATTTTCAGTCCCCTGCTCTACCGACTGAGCTATCTGGGCATTTGGCGGAGAGGGTGGGATTCGAACCCACGGCCCCTTTCGGAGTCACTGGTTTTCAAGACCAGCTCCTTAAACCACTCGGACACCTCTCCATTGGTGATCCATCCGCGACTCGAACGCGGGACACCCTGATTAAAAGTCAGGTGCTCTACCGACTGAGCTAATGGATCATTTTATTTACTTGGCAGGGGATGCAGGACTCGAACCTACGCATGTAGCAGTCAAAGTGCTATGCCTTACCGACTTGGCGAATCCCCTATGAATGTGGTGAGCGCACAGGGATTCGAACCCCGGACACACGCCTTAGAAGGGCGTTGCTCTATCCAGCTGAGCTATGCACCCACATTATTT
>NZ_JAKEDR010000341.1 GCF_023653455.1 Paraclostridium ghonii | reverse complement strand
GTTGGGGGCGCCCGAAGCCGGTTAGCTAACCTTTTAGGAAGCGGCCGTCGAAGGTGAAACCAATGACTGGGGTGAAGTCGTAACAAGGTAGCCGTATCGGAAGGTGCGGCTGGATCACCTCCTTTCTAAGGAGTAATTACCTACTGTTTAATTTTGAAAGTTCTTATAAAAACTTTCACAAATATATTGACAATAACATATTAAACTGTTAATATATTTATTGTCAAAAAAGGAAGAATATGGGGGTGTAGCTCAGCTGGGAGAGCACTTGCCTTGCACGCAAGGGGTCAGGAGTTCGATCCTCCTCATTTCCACCATATATTAGACTAAACAAGTCTGATTAAAAAAGGCGTAAGCCTAAAATTAAGTACTTTGAGCAACAGATTACGACTTAATAGGAGTAATTGTTGGCGAAGTGCGTTAGCACTTTGAAAACTGCATAACATTTAGTGATGATTAAATAAACCAATAAGAGAAGAAAACTCTTTAAAAAATAACACTTTTGATAACTGGTCAAGTTATTAAGGGCGCAGGGCGGATGCCTTGGCACTAAGAGCCGATGAAGGACGCGATAAGCTGCGATAAGCTTCGGGGAGTTGCACGTAAACTTTGATCCGAAGATTTCCGAATGAGGAAACTCACTTAGAGTAATGTCTAAGTATCATTAAGTGAATACATAGCTTAATGAGGGGAACCCGGGGAACTGAAACATCTAAGTACCCGGAGGAAAAGAAAGAAATTCGATTCCGTAAGTAGCGGCGAGCGAACGCGGAATAGCCCAAACCAGTGAA
>NZ_JAKEDR010000340.1 GCF_023653455.1 Paraclostridium ghonii | reverse complement strand
GTTGTCCATCGCTCAGCTAATCATTATCTGAATATCTGGCTTGGTTGTTTGTTGTTTAATTCTTTAAAAAGAATTTATATAATTAACCTACTGTTTAATTTTCAAAGTTCATTTTCTCTTTTGTGTTCCGCCCTTTTCTTAAGGACAAGTAATACTATATCACCTTGGTTTAATAACGTCAATACTTTTTCTTAATTTTTTTAAATTTTATTTAATTAATATAATATATCCACAATTTTTTTAAGATTATATACAACTTATACTTAGCTTATAAAGCCATTTAAACTTTATTATCCACATTTTACTTAACTTTATACATTTTTATATTTTCATTATAAAAAAACTATTATATAGTATAAAATTTTACTATTTTCATAAACATAACCAAGTTTTATCTCATAAAACATATGTACTTTATTTTAAAATTTCTTTTATTTTTTATTAGTTTATATGAGAAAGATAATTCTTTTTTATTTTGCTTTAACGAAAGGCTGGTTAATATTAAGTTACAATGCAGAAGTCATTTTAAAATTTCTTTTATCTTTTATCTCTTCATATCGTACAAGCGTAATTCTTTTTTATTTTACTATACGAAAAAGGTGGTTAGCGTTAGTTTGCAACGCAGAGGTCATTTAAAAGCATTTTTTCATCTTTATCTCTTTATATCGCATAAGCGTAATTCTTTATTTATTTTACTATATGAAAAAGGTGGTTAGTATTAAGTTACAATGCAGAAGTCATTTTAAAGCATCTTCTCAGCTTTATGACTTCAAATGTAACTTAATACTAACC
>NZ_JAKEDR010000034.1 GCF_023653455.1 Paraclostridium ghonii | reverse complement strand
ACTTAATAGAAAATATAATGTCACATTAATAGGTGGGTTAATCTTATGTTAACTTTATTTTGTTTAATTTGACTCTCAATCTTCATGGTATTTTCCATATTACCTAGTAAATTGAAGCTTGTATTTTCTATAAGTTTATCTGTATTATCGAAAACATTTGGTTTAATACTTCTTGTTTTCATTTTAATATCTAGTTGTAATTTATTAATTTAAATTTATTAGATATTAAAAAATGGCGCCACTTAATTGGCGCCGTTTTTATATTAAACCATTTTATTTTTTATTATATTATCAATAACTTTATTTAAATTTAACTCATTAGTATCAATGTTTTCTAATTCAAGTATATATTCTTCAAACTCAACTTCAACAAATCTGTCTGCCTTATTATCTTTATTTATATAATCAACTATTCTATATTCTTTTATTTCTTTTTCTAAAAATTCCTTAAGTTCATTATATTCTTCTTCATTTATTTTATTTTTGTTACATCTACAATT
Organism: Paraclostridium ghonii; assembly: GCF_023653455.1. Classification (GTDB taxonomy): domain Bacteria; phylum Bacillota; class Clostridia; order Peptostreptococcales; family Peptostreptococcaceae; genus Paraclostridium; species Paraclostridium ghonii. Next base: position 24,695 of record NZ_JAKEDR010000034.1, on the reverse strand, counting down.
AGGACATCCCATAGCTATTTCTCCTTTTATATTTAATTTAAATCTAAAGTAAGTTGTTCTATTGAAGTTTTATCATTTAAGTTTTTATTTGTTTTTTTATCTTCTTGTATAACACTCATTTTAAAAAGTAATTTTTTTAAAGAAGATAAGTTATCAATAGATATATTTTCATTATTAACAATTAAGGTATATCCTACTACCGTTTTCTTAATTGTTAAACTTGGTTGATCCATTTTTATGGATAAAACATTATAATCCATATACTCTACAGAAAATGTATTTTTCTTTTTTGAAAACAATTCTATTAACTTATCATTTGACTCTTTTTCTTTTTTTAATTTTGACTTTTTTGCTTCTATTGCACCCATCTTAATAAGCAATGGTTCTAATAATTTTAAATCATTTAAAAATATAGGCCCACCCTTTAAATTTACACAATAGCCTTTACTAGAAGCTTCGATTTTTATATCTTTTTCATTTATATGTACGGATGCTATTTTCCCATCAATATATTTAAGCTCATAAGATTTATCTATTTTAGCTAATACACTTGTTACTTTATTTGTCAAATACATACAAATTCCTCTTTTATTTTAGTTTTTACTTAAAATATATCATTTATTTTTAATTATTACAATATAAAACTAGACTATATTGAATATAGTCTAGTTTTATATAAATTTCATTATACTTCTTTTACTTTTAAATAAAAATTAGCTAATGTTACTTCTAAATATGGAACAAGCCATAAAAATCCTATCCCAAATGATATTATACACAGTATAAGCCATCCTATAAAGCTTAGTCCTAAAACAAAATAATTAAACTTATGTCCTTTCATCATTCTAGAACTTTCTTTTATACACTCTATAGCAGATTTTTCAGGATTTTCTGCTAATATATAATTAGCTTGCGAAAACATAATTCCTACTATAATTCCTGGTATAATAAATAGTATAGTTCCTATAGCTATACATATCCATATTATAAAATTCATTACTAATGCTTTTATAAATACGTCTAACCCTGAAAATAAATCAGTAAATTTTGCAGTTGGATCTTTATGTGCCAATTTAAGTGAAAATCTACTAATACCTACTTGAAGAGATCCATAAACTAAAAGACCCATTATATTTAAACTAAATCCGACCATAGCCCTTCCTGTAAAGCTAGTTAATTTTACATTAACTAATTGAAGTATTACTGAATAACAAGCAAATACTAATATTGATAATAACCAATTTCCTTTAAGTTGATCTTTAGCACTGCTTTTTAACTCTGCTCTTGTAAACATAAGAACACCTCCATATTTAATTATTACTATTTTTACCTTTAAAGTTAATACATTAAACAATAATATACATTTAATATAAATAATTCCATATTTTATAAATATAATTTCATTACAATAAATCAATATATTTTATTTAGTTCTTTAATATGCTTATTTTGCCCTGATATTCATTGTAATATATCATACATAATTAATTTAATTAAATCTATTTAATGCATTTCTATCTTTTATTTTTATTAGTTTTATCAAAAACTAATAAAAGACCTATATAGGCCTTTTAAGTTTATTATTAAATTTTAGTGGTGACTACAGCCATCACCAGAGCATGTGTGGTTACTTGGAAACTCATTTAATTTATTTTCTTTGAATAAATTTAAATTTTCTTCAAGAGTATCTGGTTGAGCTTTGAAAACTTTTATTCCCATTGAGTTTAATTTCACTATAGCTCCTTGACCTATTCCTCCCACTATTACAGCATCTACAACATTTCCTGATAATGCTTTTATAGGTTGGCATTTCCCATGTTCATGTCCTAAGTCCCCGTTACTTATTTCTGATAATTTTTCATTTTCTAAATCATAAACTAAAAACATAGGAGCTGATCCAAAATGTCCAAATGGTTTACTTTTTAACCCTTCATTTAATTCTACTGGCATACATACTTTCATTTTTAAATCTCCCTTCTTTTGCAGCATTTTCTTATAGACTTACAATTTTTACTACAATCATTGCTATCTAATTTAATATTTGAAGTATCTAATAAATTATTAGTTATACTTCCGATTGAATTAAAGAAAAATATACATTCTTCAAATGCATTTTCATTTACATGGTAAAAAACATAATATCCTTCTTTATATCCAGTTATTATTTCAGCTTCTTTTAAAATTTTTATATGTTGAGAAACTGATGAATCAGTTATTCCTAAATATTTAGATATACCCTTTTGACATATATCTCTTTTTGAAACCAACAACAAAACTTTGAGTCTTGTTTCGTCACTTAGCGCTTTAAATATTTTGGCTACTTTTTTCATATAGACCTCTTTTAATTAAGTAATTACTTAATTAGATTATAATACTCTTAATTATTTTTTTCAACCAGCATTTTACATTTTTTTAGATTTAATAATAAATTTTATTCAGTCATATGATTTATTGTTATTTCTTATATCATGTCTTTAATCAAAAACAAAAAACTGCCTAATTAAATTAGACAGTTTATAAAATACTTATTAAAATTGCACCTTTTGAAGTATACGTACCCATTACAGATCCAACTGAACTTATTGTTATATCTTCAAAATCATACTCTTTTGACATAATTTCTTTAACCTTTAAAGCTTTTTCTTCACAGTTAGAATGCCCTATTGCTAGATTATATTTTTTTTCATCATCCATGTTTTTGTATATATTTTCTATAACTTTTTTAACTGAATTACTATCTCCTCTGGCTTTATCAACAGGCTTTACAATACCATCAATAACCTGAATTATAACTTTGAAGTTTAGTGCATTTATAAGCTTTCCAGCTAGTGGATTAACTCTACCACCCTTTATTGCATTTTCTAATGTTTCTAGGGAACCATAAAAAACAACTTTTTCTTTTAGGTCTTCTATAATAGTTGCTATCTCTTCTAAACTTTTTCCTTCTTTTGCTAATTGAGCTGCTTTTATAACTAAAAGTCCTTGACCTACCGATCCATTTGCTGTGTCAATTACCTCAATTCTCTTTTCAGAATTTTCTTCTTCAAACATATTCTTAGCAAGCACTGCTGTTGAATATGTAGCAGATAATTTTGATGATAAAGTTAAAACTAAAACTTCATCTTCTTCACAATTATACATATCTGCAAATTTTTCAGGAGATGGGCACGATGTCTTAGGAAGTTCTTTTGAACTTGCCATTCTATTGTAAAAAGTATTGTTGTCCATTTCTCCATCAGCATAGGTTTCGTCTCCAAACGATACATTAAGATTTACTATGCCTATATCATATTTTTGTATTAACTCTCTATTTAAATCACAAGAACTATCTGTTATTATCTTGATTTTTTTCATTAATATATCTCCTTAATTCATTTAGTCGGTCGGTCGACCGATATATGTTTTATTTAATTGTACATTTGATTTTTATCAAAGTCAATCATTAAAAAAATCTTATTTTTAACATATTCTTACTGCATGTTACTTTGTTGACAATGAAAATTTATAAGATTATAATTATTTTATTAAAATGGCAGTTAATTGTAGAAAGGTTGACCTTATGAAATCAAATAATACTAATATGAAAGAAAATATTCTATTGTCTGCAACAGAATTAATCACAAAAAACGGAATCAAAAATACTAGTTTATCTGATATAGCAAAAGCTGTAAATATAAGTAAAGGTACATTATATTATCACTATTCATCAAAGGATGATTTGATATCTGAAATTGCTAATATTCACTTAAATGCAATAACTGAATCTATACTTAAATGTATTCAAGGCATGGATCGCAACAACCATAAAGAACAAATTATAAACTTAATAATGGAAAAAATATCGGATATAGAAAATCAAGGTAGAATACATATGTATGTTGTTTGCGAAGCTATTACGGGAAATGAAACTTTAAGAAAGCAGATTAAATTAAAATATATAGAATGGAGACATACATTAAAATCAGAAATTATTAAAATAAGCTCAAAAGACGCTGAAGCTCTTTCATTTTTACTAGTTTCAATAGTTGATGGACTAGTTATTCAAGGTTTACTAAAAGCTGAAAGTTTACCATTTGAAAATATAGCTGACTTTCTAGTTACAAATTGGTATTAATCAAAAGTACTATCTCAATATTTCGAGATAGTACTTTTTTGTAAATTTTAAATTTGTAATACTAATGTGACATTCCTATAATTGCTCCTATTACATATGGAATTAACCATACATACCAAACAAATATACTAAATTTATGGAATACTCTTTGTTTTTCAGTGTCATTTTTATAAAGTACCCAAGTTGCCCATACTGCATGGAATAACATTAGTAATATTGCTACAGTCCCTGTTATACCGTGTATCATTTGTGCTGTTGGTGAAATTCCACTAACTCCTGTTTTAGCAATTTGGCTCATTACCAACGTCCCTGTTGTATCACAAATCAGTCCTAAATAAAATGTTATTACATGATTTTTCTTTAAAACTTTAGCTTTTCTTTCACTAAATACACCTATTGTATAAAATACTAAGGCTAATGTTATAGCTATTATAGCTACTATTAATTTAAAACTCATAATTATCCCTCCATATTAGTTCGCATGCAAACTATTTTACTATAATCATCTTATACCCCCTTTTATAATTTGTCAAACAATTATTCCAATTTATTTTTTAATAAATTTAACGATTTAATAATTTCCTCTTTTTCTTCTTCATTTAGATCTCCAAATATATTTTCAAAAGTTTCTTCTGATTTTTTTCTAAAATATTTTGCAAACTCAAATCCTTTAGTTGAAAATTGTATATATGTGTTTCTTTTATCATTATCGTATTTTACTTTTTTTATATAATCAGCTTGTTCAAGCCTATTTACAATTCCAGATACTGTTCCTTTTGATAAATACATTTTATTGCATAATTGGCTTATATTTATTTCTTTGTTATGCGCAACAAGCTTTAATACCATTATTTGTTGATGAGTTAAGCCACTTTCAGATAATCCCCATTCTATTTTACACATAGACTTTGAATATATTTCTTTTATTAACATTAATATTTTAAATGAATCGCTCATGATTACCTCCATATTTATATCTATATTGTTTTTTCTTATATACTTTATATAATACATTTATTTATATATTGTAAACAATATAATAAAAAACAGTACGAAAAGATATGAATATATTTGCTATAATCTTTATCTTTTTAGTTTTCAGTATCTTCACCTGGTAAGAATAATAACCCTTTGTATATTATATTATTTTTACTATTTTCTAAGCTTAATAAAGTTTGAATTGATGCTAATGTGTCAGAATTTACTAGCCCAACTACTCTTTGTAATATAATGAGTTCATAAAAATTATTATATATTTGTTTTGTTGGAAGTATTGCACTTGGTGCATCTACATATGGCTCATATGTAGGTTTAACCTTCCCATCTGAAGTATATATTAAATCCAAATATTCCTTAGGTCTTGATGCTAAATTCACTGTATATTTATTTTTCCCACAATTGATGTTTAGCTTATAATTATCTTTATAAGCAGCCTGGCACTTATTGTTTTCATAAAAAGAATTTTGATTAAAAATCTCTATTAACTTTTCATTTTCATATTTATATATAACTCCAATTTCAAATCCTCCAGAACCTCCAAATCCACCTCTTACCATTATATCTGATTTATTATCCCCGGTAAAATCTCCTAAAAAAAGTTGCATATCGTATCCACTATATGGAAACTTAATTGATGTAGATTTGCCATTTTCTTGTTTTACCACAATTTCTATATCATTTACATAGGAACTTCCTTTGTATGGTGAAATTCCTATTAAAGTTACATCATCTTTTGAATTCGCCCCAGTTATATTTCCATTTGCAAAATCTACCATAACTTTTTCAGTTAAATTATTCATAATTATCCTCCAATTAGATTTTTCAATTATATTATTTTATGCTATCTAATTTTTTAGGTTACTACGAAAATTTAATATTATGTAATACAAAAAAACTGTAAATAGTTTATATTTTCATAAACATATTTACAGCCAATAGTTATAAGTATACTAAATAATTCCCAGTCTATTTTTTATATCAGATTAAATTTTTTATAATTGCAGAATAAAAACCTTCTTCTTCTTTTAATGCCTTTTTAGAGTCAAAAGGATGTATTAATAATTACATCAACCTTTTTCCCTAAATATTTTTCCATTATAAATACTCCTCATTATTAAACTATTAGTTTACTAAGTATAATTTACAATTACATATATTGATTTTTTATATTCTCTATTTAAGAATTTATCGTTTTAAAACTACATTTTTTCTAAGAAGCAACATCATCACCTATTTACGTAATTGAGATTATAAAAATAGCTCCCAGTTGATCCAGGAGCTGTTTTAATTAAAACTATACTTAAACCTCATACTAAATCTATAAATTAAATGCACTAAAAATTACTAAATTAATTACTAAAAAAATATATTCATAAACATATCTCCTATCTTTCGTATGATAAATGTCCCATAAAGCACAAAACTTATCTATTTATATATAATTTTTCATACTTTTATTTTTTCAACATAAAATCATATTTTACTACACTCGTTATATTAGCCTAATTACAATCAATATTGCATAAGTTAATTCATTTTTGATTTACTGAAAATCTCTAATTAATAAAGTTATACACTGTGATACTTTCTTAAAACCTTCTTTATTCTCGTTATAAAACTCATAAACCGCTTGAAAATCTGGATACTCATATCCATGAGCTACTTCATTTCTAAAAAATCTTAACTCTTTTAAAAAGTCTGTATCTACATTTGGTAATCTGTTATTTTGATAATGCATATCAATGATATCTTCATACTTAAACTTATCCTTAGGTGTGTAAAGCCCCTTAGATGTGTGCGCTAATAATTTTATTGTAAGTTCTTGAAATGACCTTATATAACTTCTAAATGATTCCTGTAAATATATCTCTAATTCCATATTTCCTTTAATTAGATTATAGTTCTCTTCAAATCTTTCTAACTTGTATATACAGTCATCCATATCTATTTTTATTAAGTTTAATCTATTAATATTATACATATTTATTAATCTCCTCTGTATAACTTTCCATAAAATAATAATCAAATTCTAAATCTTCATATATTTCATCAAATTTCACATTATAATCATTACTTTCATATATTAATAAACCTTGTGATAATACATTCATCATTAGATTTGATTTATGTTTATATAAAATAGATAAATCAACTTCTATTTCTAGACTATTAACTAAAATTTCTTTTAGTTTATATCTCTTTGATATAGATAAATTCTTATCTGTTATTATAGCTATATCTATATCACTATCATCTCTTTCATAAGAAGTTCCATAGCTTCCAAAAACATATATAGCATAGATTTTTATTTCGCTATTATTAAGTATTAAATTAATTATATGTATTTTTATTTTTTCATCTATGATTCTCATCTATCTCACCTTCTTTTATAAAATTAATACCTTCTACTTATAATTATACATAATAATGTAGTTTTTATAAATATATAAATAATATATTAACTTTGGTTTAAACAAATGAGAAATTCTATTCTCACTTGGAATACATCTACTATATCATCCTTGCTTTGTGGTTTCCTTATGATTTTATTACTAAGTCTTCTTCTTGCTATAATTTAGTTAGTTTCTATATTGACAGTTTTGCAATAAAATTATAATATCAATAGGGTTATAGTTTTTTATATTTGGATAATCATAAAATTAAAATAAAGGATGATAAAAAATGACAGAACAAAATTTAAGTTTGATTAATGAAGTTAAAAGAAGAAGAACCTTCGCAATCATTTCCCATCCCGATGCAGGAAAAACTACATTAACTGAAAAGTTTCTATTATATGGTGGTGCCATTCGTGAAGCAGGATCTGTTAAATCAAGAAGATCTCAAAAACATGCAGTATCTGACTGGATGGAAATTGAAAAACAAAGAGGTATATCTGTTGCATCAAGCGTTCTTCAATTTGAATATAATAACTTTTGCATAAATATTCTTGACACTCCAGGCCATCAAGATTTCAGTGAAGACACTTACAGAACTCTTATGGCAGCAGACAGTGCAGTAATGGTTATTGACTCTGCTAAAGGTGTTGAAGATCAGACAAAGAAATTATTCCAAGTTTGTAAAATGAGAGGAATTCCAATTTTCACATTTATCAATAAAATGGACCGTCAAGGGAAAGATCCATTTGAGCTACTTGAAGATATTGAAAATGTCTTAGGAATTCGCTCTTGTCCAGTAAACTGGCCAATAGGTTCTGGTAAAGAATTCAAAGGTGTGTTTAACCGTCATAAAAATCAAGTTGAACTATTTGATGATGGTAATCATGGACAATCTATTGCTAAATCTACAACTGGAGATATATCTGATGAAAAATTTAATACTTTATTAGGTAATGAACTTCATGAAAAACTACTAGAGGATATTGAACTTTTAGATATTGCTGGAGATAATTTTGATTTAGACACAATATTAAATGGTGAATTGACACCTGTATTTTTCGGAAGTGCGCTTACTAACTTTGGTGTAGAACCATTTTTAGAATCATTCCTAGAAATAACAGCGCCACCAAGTCCTCGTAGCAGTAATTTAGGTGATATTGACCCTAATTCTAATAATTTCTCAGGATTTATATTTAAAATTCAAGCTAATATGGATAAATCTCATAGAGATAGAATTGCATTCCTTAGAATTTGCTCTGGTAAATTTGAAAAAGGTATGACAGTAACTCATGTACAAAGAAATAAAAAGGTTAAACTTTCACAACCTCAACAGTTTGTAGCACAAGACCGTGTTATAATAGATTCAGCTTACCCAGGGGATATTATAGGTATACATGATCCAGGAATATTCAATATTGGTGATACATTAAGTGAAAAACAATCAAATTTACAATACACTGGTATCCCACAATTTGCTCCTGAGCATTTTGCAAGAGTATCTACAAAGAATGCTCTTAAAAGAAAACAGTTCTTAAAAGGTCTTACACAATTATCAGAAGAAGGTGCAATTCAGATTTACAAACAACCTAATTTTGGTATGGAAGAACTTATCGTAGGAGTAGTTGGAGTTCTTCAATTTGAGGTTTTAGAATATCGTCTAAAACAAGAATATGGTGTTGATATGATAATGAACACACTACCTTACCGTTATATACGTTGGATTGAAGCTGATACTTTCAATTCTGATAAGCTTTCAATGACAATGGATACAATACTAGTTGAAGATAAAAATAGAAATCCAGTATTGTTATTCCAAAATGAATGGTCTATTAGACATCTTCTTGAGAGAAACGAAGGTTTAGTTTTAAGAGAAACTTCTTTATAAACAATAAAAATTAATCCCTCTACGCATTAAACATAGTGGGATTAATTTCATATTATCTTATTCAATATTTTATTTATAATTTTATCACTTTAGATAATGAATTACTTAAAGTAACTTAATCAGCTCTTCTAAGTCTTGGCATAAAACTTTAGCAAGTTCAAAATCCATATCGCTTAAAGCCTTTGATATTTTTGTTTCAACTAATTTTTTCTTTTCTTCAATTTCTAAATAGTCTTTATCAAAATGATTAGCATAAATCATCTTTCTAAACTTTTTCATACTAACTTTTCTAATTTTCTTATCTTCAATCATTAAAACATAATCCATGCAATTATTTATAAATTGGTAATCATGAGAAACCATTAAAATTGCACCATCATAATCTTTTATAGCTTTTTCAAGTGCTATTTGAGAATAAGTATCTAGATGACTTGTTGGTTCATCTAAAAGTAACATATTTGCCTTAATATATGATACTTTAGCTAATTGAAGAATATTTTTTTCTCCACCAGATAAATCTTTTATCTTTTGTTCAATAGCATCTTGCCCAAAACCGTAATTTGAAATATATCTTCTAACAACTCTACGACTTTCAAATCCTAGCTCGGAAAATTCTTTAAATATTGTGTTAGAGTCGTCTAAGATTTCTGATTGTACCTGAGATAAATAAGCTATCTTAATATCATCATTTATTTCAATAGATTTATTATCATTTTTGAATATTTCTCTAAGTATAGTTGTTTTACCAACCCCATTTGTACCAACAAGTGCTACTTTATCATTAGATTTAATTTCAAAATTAACATCTTCTAAAAGAACTTTATCAAAAGCCATTCTATAATCATTAACTTTTAAAGCAATAGTTTCTTCTATTTCGTTATCAGTGTCTAATTTAATATTTGGTTGTTTAATATCTACAAACGGTGCTTTAATTCTACGAGCTTCTAATCTTTCTTGTATTTTAACTCTAGCTTTTAAAGCTCTTCCGTTAGAAGCTTCGGCATTATAAGTTGCTCTTTCTCTTAACTTTTGGATTAAAGCTTCATTTCTCTCAATTTCTTCATCATCAGCAATAGATAATTCTTGCAATTCAATTTTAGTTTGAAGTAATGAGAAATTATAATCAATATATCTTCCATCAAATTCTTGAAGTTGTGCATTTTCAAGATGTATAATTTTATTAAAACAATGATTAAGTAGATATCTATTATGTGTAATAACTAGTATTGTTTTCTTGTGAGAATTAATTAAATTCTTTAGAGAATTAAGATTTTCAAAATCTAAAAATACATCTGGTTCATCCATAATCATTAAGTCAGGATTATTAAGCATTTCCTTAATTATTTGGATAAGTTTAAATTCTCCTCCACTAATTTCAGATAACTTTTTATCTTTATGATTTCCTAAGTTTGCAAGATTTAGTTTTCTATTGATATTGCTTTCATGATCATCACCATCAATTGCATCAAATGCGTCTAAGGCTTCTTGGTATTTTTCTAGAAGCGTATCAATATCTGAAGATGTTTCCATTTCAGTACATATATATGAAATTTTTTCTTGTAATTTTATAAATTCTTCTGCTATATATTCAAAAACTGTAGTTTCTTTGCTTTTATCTTCTTGTAAGAACTGACTTACATATCCAATTTTGAAGTTTGGATCTATTTCTAATGTACCATCATACACATATCGTTCTGGATCCATAATTATATCTATAAGTGTACTTTTTCCACTACCACTAGCTCCTATGAAAGCACAGTGTTGACCTTCTTCTAATGTAAATGAAACATTGTTATATAAATCTTTGTTTGGAAATGAGTAGGACAAGTTGTCAATTTTTATCATATTATTACCTCTCTTTATCATTTAAAAAAAGCTTACATAAATAAGCTCTAATATATATTAAATCCCAATTTTTAAATTGATTTTATATATAATAACGACATTCTTTTTAGATTTTCTTTTGATAGAATACCATTTTTTTAGACTTATTTCAATGATTTTATATTTAAACCTTCCTTGATTGATAGGTTTATTTATGTGTACTATGTTTAACTTATTCATTATATTGGTACAAAACTCATTTGTTCTTAATACTATAAAGTATACTAGCAAAATCTATGGAGGTGACATATTATGACATCAATAGTAGATGTAAAAAATCTTACCAAAAACTTTTATAATAAAGATGGTGAAATCCAAGTTTTAAATGATATTAACTTTTCTTTAAATGAAGGAGAAATTCTAACCCTACTTGGTCCCTCTGGAAGTGGTAAATCTACTATTTTAAATATTTTAACAGAACTTCTAAAACCAACATCCGGTAAAGTTAATATAACTGGCAATATAGGTTATATGTTTCAAAAGGATCATCTTTTAGAGTGGAGAACCATAATGGATAATATTTTAATAGGACTTGAAATTCAAAAAAAGAAAACTCCTGAAGCTATTTCTAGAATTGAAAGATTATTAAAAACTTATGGTTTATGGGATTTTAGAAGTATGTATCCAAAAGAACTATCCGGTGGTATGAGACAAAGAGTTGCTTTAATTCGTACACTTGCTGTAAATCCTGATATTCTTTTGCTTGACGAGCCATTTTCAGCCCTTGATTATCAAACTAGAATATTAGTTAGTGATGATGTTTACAAAATTATTAGAAATGAAGGTAAATCCGCAATATTAGTAACCCATGATATATCTGAAGCTATATCCATGTCAGATAAAATAGCAGTCCTTTCAAAGCGTCCTGCAACTATTAAAAGTATCTATACTATAGACTTAAAAATATCTGGAGAAAGAACCCCTATTATATCACGTAGTGCTGAAAACTTTAAAGATTATTTTAACATCTTATGGAAGGAGATCGATTCAAGTGAAACAAAGTAATCTTTCCACAGGTCATACAGAGTATTTAAAATCAATAAAAAAAGAAAAGAGGATAGTATTTTTTTCTCAATGGATTTTATTAATTGGATTTATAGCTATATGGGAAATACTAGCTCGCTTAAATATTATAGACGTATTTTTATTTAGTAAACCAAGTGATATATATGCTTTATTTGTTAAATATCTTCAAACTGGTGAACTATTAAAGCACGTTTTAATATCTAGCTATGAAACAGTTGTGGGTTTAGTAATTGGTACAGTTTTAGGTATACTAATAGCTATTTTTCTTTGGTGGTCTGAACGTCTATCAAAAATTCTAGATCCGTTTTTGGTAGTTTTAAATGCCCTTCCTAAGACTGCTCTTGCTCCTATTTTAATAGTTTGGGCTGGTGCTGGTATGAAAGGTATTATAGTTATAGCTATTACAATTTCTGTAGTTGTTACTATCCTCTCAGCCTATAACTATTTTATATCAGTAGATGAAGAAAAAATAAAAATGCTTAAGAGTTTCGGAGCTACTAAGTTTCAGATATTAACTAAGTTAATTTTTCCTTCAAATATAGGAAACTTAATTAATTTAACAAAGATAAATATAGGTATGGCATGGGTCGGAGTTATAGTTGGAGAGTTCTTGGTTTCTAGATACGGACTTGGATATTTAATAGTTTATGGAGGTCAAGTATTTAAATTAGATTTAGTTATGATGGGTGTAATAGTATTAGCTATATGCGCTTTAGTAATGTATCAAATTTTAAATATAGCTGAAAAAATTTATAAATCTAAAAGATAATTTTTATGCCATATAGTATTAACTATATGTAACATATATTGTAAATTTTTAATAAAATATAAAATATAAAATTTTTAAAGGGGGCTATTTATGTTCAAAAAAATCTCAACTTTATTAGCCGTGGCAACAAGCCTTGCACTAGGTGTTGCTGGTTGTACAAAAGATACTTCTTCAAATACTACTGATAAAGATATGACTAAGTTAACAGTAGGAGAGGTGACTCATTCTATTTTTTATGCCCCTCAATATGTAGCAATAACTCAAGGATTTTTTGATGATGAAGGTATAGAAATAGATCTTATAAATACCCAAGGTGCTGATAAAACGATGGCAGCTTTACTTTCAGGAGAGGTTGATATAGGTCTTATGGGTCCTGAAGCTTCTATTTATGTATATAATAAAGGCAATGACAACTATGCTGTAAACTTTGCACAATTAACTCAAAAGGACGGTAGCTTTTTAGTATCTCGTGAGAAAAATGACAATTTCTCATTTGATAAGTTAAAAGGTAAAGAAGTTTTAGGTGGTAGAAAAGGCGGAGTTCCTGAGATGACTTTAGAGTACGTTTTAAAGAAAAACAATCTTACTTTAGGAACAGATACTAAAAAAGGTGAAGTTCATATTCGTACAGATGTGCAATAATCAGTTCCATGATAACAGTTAAATCAAGATTAATATATAATTGATTTTTTAATATTTTTACCTAAAATTTATTTTTTATGTAAGGACATGCAACTTTTAATAGTTGTTTAGCATACACTCTATTAAGCAAGTGAATAGCAAGCGTAGCGTTCTAAACTTGTTTAGATGTAATGAACGACAAGCTTAATCGTTTAGAGTGACTTAGACTCAGTCTGTGTAATTTTATATCAAGTTATATCCCCATTGAAATTGCTTACTTTAAGTCTTCAAACATAACTTTTTGTGTTGTAGGTATAACTTTTTATGTTAGGTTAAGCTTTCATACAAACCCATATTCTTATTATCAACATAAAAAGTTATACCCATATAAAATATAAAACTACCCTCAAATTTTAAGCAGGTAGTTTAGCTACAAATGAACTATAGTTTGTATCTTCATTCTTAATTAAACATAATGCGTGATATCTTTCTAGTTCAACTAAATCAATTTCATCATAACCATCTTTCTCAAAATGAGTTTTTAATTCATTGAATGCTTTAACATCACAACCTGACATGAGAATGAAAGAAGATCCTGACGCTAATATAGCATTTTTACACTTACTAGTACATTGATTTAAATAATGCATAGCTATAGTTGGGACAAGATTAAACTTTCTAGATTCTACTAATATGTTTTCCATTAACAATTGACAATTGTAACATTGATGGATTTCATTTACGAATAGTTCTGTTTTTACTTCAGTAGCTCCTAGTTGCTTTGCTAACCATATTTTAGATAAGTAAAATGTAGCTATAACATTACGTATAACTCTACTATTAAATACTTTCTCAGGTATCTTAATTAAAATCACTTTATTTTGATTTATAGCATCTATAAAATTAATATTATTAGAACTATCTTTAGAATAAGCAATCTTAGTATACATATTTGTTTTAAGCCAAGATACTCTATCTATGATGCCATCAATTTTAGAGTCTGCGTTTTCTACTCCTGTTTTAGTTGTCTTGGTTAAATCTCTAAGATCATCTATTTCATCAACTAGTATACTTTTAGTTTTTTCGCTGAGTTGGTTTATTAAATTCTCTCTCTTAACAGGATTAGTTAGTACATCTATAACATCTTTAAAACTAGCATTTTGTTTTAAATAAAAAACTACTGTACCTGCTGCATATAAATATCTTAACATTCGAGGCGTTAGTTTAGTATTATCATCATTTATAGCATCTAATAATATTTGAATTTGTTCTGATTTTTGCATAGCTATAGCTATTTTAGAATAATCGTCTAAAGATGAATCTGTTTTATGCTCGTTAAAAACAAACGATTGAAGTTGATTTATATTTGAGCAATCTATTTCTAAAAGTCTATTATGAGGAGTTATATCTTTTATACTATCAGCTAGTTGGCATTGATCTATATAATCAATTACTATAAGTCCCCTATTGGATGATATAATATCTTTTGCCATATTCACCATATAATAGTCCTTACCTGCACCCATGGAGCCTAGCAAAACTCTACCTAGTCTACTTATTTGATTATCACTTGAATAATACGCTTCTTGTGTAGTTTCCTTATGTTTAACCGTGCCTATCCTAACTTCTCCAGATTCCAAACACTTGGGAACTCTACGTTCTAGTACCTTATTATGTTCTATAACTTTATACTGTTCTATAATTTCTCTCCCTGGAACAGCTATAAAATTAGAACACTCTTCAGTAGTAGTTTTTAACACCTCTATACCATTTAATCGAGGAGCATACTCACTCAATTTTGAGTTTACTTCTTTATACACTAACTCATTATCATCATCTATAGACTTAAACGTATTACATGTAGCTATCCCTAACTGTTTCTCACGTTCCTTTTCTGTTGATTTACTTAAAACTATCACTTGCGTTTTGCATATATCTATTTTAGATTTCCTTTTAGTACTAGCTGATATTTCTTTTTCCGTTGATATAAATAAATTTCCAGTCTTCTTAGATTTATTTAGCATAGAGTTTACTAAATCATCTAAGAAATTTATCAAGAATTTAACTGTAACTATTCCTAAGTCTATAATATTCTTAGCTTTTTTTAGGTTATCACCTTTTTGATATTGCTCCACAGTCTTTTTATAAGTAGTCTTGAAATAATTAGACTCTTTTTCTGATGTAGGAATAAAATTATAGAATATACCAATACTTTCCTCCGCTTCTAATATCTCTAAAACAGACATATTAGCATTTAATAGGTCATTATTTCTTTTGTCTACATTTAAACTTAAAGAATCTTGCATTTTATATCTTAATTGGTACTTAGTACATGAGTTTATATCCATTGGAATGCTTTCAATCTCTTTAATCTCAATATTCTTCCAAACTTCTGAAAACTTACTTTTGAATTTCATTAGATGTATTTTGGGTAGGATGAAATAGAATTGAACTTCTTCTTTTGTGATGTGTATATAGTAACTAGCTTTCATTTGAGTTTCTACTATGAGTTTTTTATTTTCTATTCTAACAAGTTTATTAAGTTGCTTAAACATCTTATTTATTAAGTTAGCTATGGCATCTGTAGAATTATTTTTATTTGATTTAGTAGGTATTAATTGGACTGTAACATATTCATTCTTAACAATTTGAAAATATTTATCTAAAGGAATTGATTGGACTTTACTCTTAAACATCCAGAATCACGCTCCCTAAAATCTTAATTATTATATATATTATAGGTGATATCATAGCTATATGTTTACCTTTTTTACATTCAAATAGACATAATATCAAACCTATTAATCCTCCTATTAAACATATCCAATAGCTAGATAACACAATATTTTTCCCAACTTCTAATAACCATGCCTCGATATAAGTCCATGGGTTAACCGCTTTAAATATTTTTTCAAACATACTATTTACCCCCTTAGAATTTTATACCTTTAAACATTTCAAATAGTTGCGTATAAAATTGAATAAATAAGAATCCTAATAGGTATTGAGTGCCATCTTTCATAGCGGCTTTCATATCTCCACCATTTATAAGGGTTATGGTCATATTTTTAACTCCCATAGTTATACATCCCCATTTTGCGAACACTATCAACATACTCATTATCTGATTTCCAACACTGTCTAAAGAAGATGAAAATTCATTAGCAAATACAAAATTCATATTAAAATGTAACATTAACGCTGTAAGTAAAACTAATCTAGCATACATTAACCTATTACTTTTTATACGATTTAATGCTTTTTCTACTAAAGACATATCTTCTACGTTAAAATCACAATCTATAATCTCATTTTTACCGAATTCTCTAACTTTAACTACTTTCTCGCATATCATTTCGCTTACTGTATTTCCATTTACTAATATTTTCATTGTATAATTCCCCCTTAATTTGCAAATATTAACCTTATTATAAATTTTTATCTTGGAGGTATTTTTATGCAATCAGCATTTTTTTGGTTTGCAGCTGCAATGATTTTAGACATAATACAAAAAACTTACTTCTAAAATTGTTGTATTTAAAGGATATTAGCTTTTTTTATCGAATATATTATCGAATTATAATTTTTTATAGTTCATTCTGTTTGAGCCATGTGGAGTGCCCTTCCTGTGGCTCTTTTAATTTACTTGCTTTCATTCATAAGCTTAAACATATGCATTTTTATAAATCCACTAGGTCCTATACCTTTAGAACTTTTTTTAATCCACTCATAAAGTTCTACTTCATCCACATCTAAACTTTTAAATGAAACGTTAATCCTTAAATCTTCTCTTAATTCACTTTTACCTCTTGAATTGTTCATTTTTATGCTCCTTTCTTTGTTGATATACTCCATTTTATGTTAATGGGAGCATAAAATTGCCTGTCCTGCTCAAACTTTTTTAAAAAATAAAAAAGACTAGATTTTACCCTAGTCTTATAATTAGTCTATTTTAGTTTTTCTTTAGCTTCGGAATATCTTTGCATAAATAAATCTGATCGCTTTAAATTATCTTCATACTTTTCGAAATATTTAAACTCACCTTTATCTATATATTTAATTCCGTTATTACAAGCTGACTCTAAAGAGTTGAATACTACAGATAATTCGTCTAAAGCTTTATATTCATTACTAGAGCTGTCATACTCACGCTGAATTTTGAATATTTTTGAATAAGCAGAATCAGCTATATCTCTTGTACTTGCTAGTGATTTTTGTAACTCTAAATCATTGTTTTTTTCAGCTATCTTAGCTATACCACCTAAATGATTTGAGTATAATTTTTCATACATATCTAACTTATTCATTAATTCATCTTTTGTCATACTAGGTTTTTTAGTTTCCTTAGCTACAGTTTCTTCTGTTGATGGAGCATCCGCTTCAACGGATTTATCATTCTTTTCAGATATAGTACCTATAACCCATAAAACACATATTACACAAAATATTATCCCCCATTTTTTTAACTTTCTCTTATCCATATGGAAACCTCCTTAATATAATCCCATAAGTATTATACACCATTGTGTATGTTGAAAAATGTAAAATTTTGTACTTTAGTTATAAGCAAATATGAATAATTACCAATTATATAATTCTATATTATAATAGTATATATAAATATATTAGGGGGTGCTAGAAATGGCTAGAAGTATAATTAAAAAACCAAGTATAAAAAAATCTTTAAAAGCTAAAAGTCCCGTTACTAAAGCTAAAAGAAAATGTAGTACAAAAAAATATACAGATCCAGTAGGAACTGCTAAAAAGAAAGTTTATAATAAAGTTTATAATAAAACTTCTTTTAGTATTTTCGATTTATTTAAGTAGAATTATATAATTATTATAAAAACAAGGAGTATTCAATCCAATGAGTACTCCTCAACTATATTATATTTACTTAAAACATGAACCACAAGGTATATAGCCTTTACTTCTAGCTTGACTTTCACTCATAGGTATAGCACCTTTCATTCCATGAGCATTCGAAGATTTATGATACTTATTGGATGAAGAGCTTCCTCCATTAGCATATACGGTTCTTTCTACGACAGGAGGAGGTGTTGGGTCTGTATTAGCTGGTGGTATAGGCATTACAGGGTTGGGATTATTTTCAACTCTAGTTAAAGTTGACACAGCTTCTGCCCTAGTTATGTTATTTTTAGGTCTAAATGTGTTATCTTCAGAATAACCATTCATATATCCAGCTTCTAAAATTGCTTCAACTTCAGCTATTGCCCAATTAGATGTATTCCATCCATCCTTGTATCCACCTACTCTATCATAATATGAATCTTTTATTCCTTTGTAATTAGCAACCATCTTAGCTGCTTGTTCTCTAGTTATAGGTTGGTCTGGTCCAAATTCTGTATTAGACATACCATTGCAAACTCCATTTGTAACAGCTATATCTATAGCATCTTTAGCCCAGTGATATGCAGTATCATTGAATACTTTTCCACTTCTATTAGTTAATCCAAATTGATTATTGAATATCGTTACAAATTCAGCTCTAGTTATAGAGTTATTAGGTCTAAAAGTTCCATCTGGGTAACCGTTTATATAGCCTTTGTTTATGAATGCTTTTATTTGACTTTCACCCCAATGCCCTCTTATATCATTAAAATCAAAACTTGCGTTTGATTTATTTATTGTATTAGATATTCCATCAGTTTTTATAACTACATTTCCATCTATATCAGTTCTATATACTTTAGTTCCTATATTAGCATATCTATTTAGTGCATCTTGAGTAGGATGCCCATAACTATTTTCTCCAACTGAAACAACCGCATATTCTGGCTTTGCTTTATTTAGAAATGTTTGTGTACTTGAACCTCTAGATCCATGGTGAGGAACGGACATAAAATCCACATCTGGAACTGATTCTATGCTAACCATATCATTTTCAGCTTCTGCTTCTATATCCCCTGTAAACAAGAATTTCGTATTTTTATAATCTAAATAAGTAACTACACTATCATCATTATTGTCTGTAAAATCTTTTGGAGACTGTACAAATTTCATTGCTACTCCACCTATATCAAACGTACTTCCTGGAGTACTATCATTTATTGTGCATCCTTCTTTATTTGCTAAAGATAATACAGTTTGCCAAGTGTTTGAGTTATTTTGAGTGTCTTTTGGGTATATAAAATTCTTAACATTTAAATCTTTAAATACTGATTGCATTCCACCTATATGATCTGCATCTGGATGTGTCGCTATAAGATATTCTAAATCTATATTGCTTTCTTGTGATTTTAAATAGTTTACTACAGTATCTCCATAATTACTTTTGCCTGCATCAATTAAAGCATCTGTTCCATCTGGAAATTCTATGTAAATAGCCTCTCCTTGCCCCACATTTATATGATGAACTTCTAATTGTTGTGTATCAGCTAAAGATACAAATGTACTCCCCGTAATTAATCCCATTGCTAATGCAACTGATAACAATTTTTGTTTAAACTTCATATATATTTTCCTCCATTAATATTTTCATTTGCTATTATAGCACATCACTCTTGTATAAATTTGTAGCTTTATGTCATTTAATTTCAATTATATATTTCCCTCTTGATTGGAATAATTTTACAATGTATTATATATTATGTACTTAAATTTATAATCAAAGGGGAATTAATAATGAGTAACAAAAAACTATTTTTTATTGCTTTAGTAGGAATTATATTCAATTTTGGGATATTTACTTCTAATGCTACCGAAAGAGCAAGCGCATCATCAGAGGATTTTTATAAAGATTTAACTATAAATCTAGGGGAACGTACAACTTTAAAATTAGATGGTAAAACTAAATATATAATTAACATTCCTATTTCACAAACTGGGTTAATCGATTTAAAGGTAGCAACTAATGCAGAAACTAACTTATTTGTTAGCCCTCCGGGAGCTTTTGTTGGTTTCGATAAAACTCTTAATGGGTATGAAAATGACTCAGCTAATTGGAGGTTCAACCCTTATATTAATAGAGGCGATTTTAAAATTGAAGTTTCTTCAGTCCAATCAGGTGAATGTGTTATTACTCCTAACTTTAATGGAGTCCCTAATAATGAATTAGAACCTAATGACAGTACTAAAACTGCTCAAAAAATACAACTTAATGAGTTGATAAATGGATTTTTTGGTTATGGAGATATATATACTGATATATTTAGGATAGATATAAATGAAAAAGATAGATACAGATTTAATATAAATAACAAAACAGACTCATTAATGACATTTGATCTTTATAATAACGATGGTGATATAATGTATCAATCTGTTTATTCACAAAAAAATAATACCTTTTTTTCAGATCTGAACCCTGGCATATATTTTGTAAAAGTACATGGAATGGAAACAGGATGTTATGATTTAAGTGTTGAATCTGATTACCATGAGCTTTATGATACTAGAAATCATTGGGCTAAGTCATATATAGATCAATTTACAAAAAAAGGATATATAACTGGATATGAGGATGGAACTTTTAGGCCAGATAACCCAATAACAAGAGCTGAATTCGTAAAGATATTTAATAAGCAATTTAATTTAACAAGTACAAGTGGAAAGATATTTAATGATACTAAATATCATTGGGCTAAAAATGATATAGATATAGCTGTTACTAACGGAGTATGTAATGGTATGACTGCTACAGAATTTGAGCCAGATAAACCTATAACTAGGGAACAAGCAGCTAAAATGGTTGCTAATTATAAAAAATTAAGTGACTCTAATCATGATAAAATAAATGGTTATAATGATTTTTATAATGTATCTAATTGGGCAAAAAATTCTGTAGAAGGTGTTATAGAAGCTGGATATATGAGTGGATATCCTGAAGACAATACATTTAGACCTAAAAATAACATAACTAGAGCCGAAGCTGTTGTTACATTAAGTAGGGTTAATTAATACAGGCTATCCCCTATTTAATTTTTAAAAGTACTAAAGTATAAAATACGTACATATGTATGTATAAGTAGATTAGGAAACTTGTTAACTTTTTAATATTTTGTTAGTATTATAGTAAAAAAGGGAATAAGGGGCGTGTATATTTTGAAAAATTTAGTTATACCAACTAAGCTTACGCAGGGGGCATCTAAAGAACAGCTATTAATTGAACAAGAAATGAATGACTTGATAATTCAAAGTAATAGGTTAAAATTTTTAATTGTAATACTATTGTTTTCGATAATAGGGATTCCATTAATGCTTTATTTTATACCAAAAGCAGTTAAAACTGGCAACCGACTTAGACAATTACAAAATGAATTAAATGATTTAATTATAAGTGAAGCACCTAACAAAAAATAAAAAAGTTGGAGTACTCTAAAATTGAGTACTCCTTTTTTAATTAGCTTAATAACATCCATCCTATAATAATTGTAAATACTTAGAATTGACATAGCCAAGTCCTTTATTACCTTTAAATCCTTCAATGCTTACCCAATTATTTAAACAGTATTGTAAGTTAACTATATCACCATTTTCAACCTGCCCTATTACATTATATTCAGTCCCTCTATAGTATCTCACATTTAGAGAGTTTGCAATTACTCTAGCTTTTTTACCCGAATAATCTCCGTTTTTAAATCCTTCATTTAGGGGTGTTGCCTTATCTCCTGCATAATTCATACCTAAGTACTTACATATCCCTTTAGCTATAGCATTTGCAAATTCATCTTTCTTGTTAAGTAGAGTATTAATATCATCTTCGTTGTTTATGAAAAATAATTCCACTAAACACGCAGGCATTTTAGATTCTCTAACCATATGTAAATTGCCCTCTTTAACACCTCTGTTTTTAGTGTATAATCCATCCTTTATAAGTTCTTCGTGTACGCAATCAGCTAGCTTTCTATAAGCAAATTTATAGCAATAAGTTTCTAACCCTTTAGCTAATGTGTTTTCAGCATCATTACTATGTATGGAAACTAAAACATCAGCTCCCCAGTTATTTGCTTCTGTAGTTCGTTGTGCTAAACTCTTAGTTATGTCATTAGTACGTGACAGTTTTACATCTACACCACAAGCCTTTAGTTTAGATTCTACAAGCTTGCAAACCTCTAACACTATATTCTTTTCAAATACATTTTTTGCCTTACATATTGCTCCGCTGTCAGCACCACCATGCCCGCAATCTAAATATACTTTTTTCATACTAAATTTCCTCACTTTTATTTTTATTATTTATATTTGATTTTTTGTTGCCATCTTGTAACTGTTCTAATGCTTCTGCTAATCTACTTGGCACTGGTAATCCTAAAGCTGTACAATTTTCCAA
Organism: Paraclostridium ghonii; assembly: GCF_023653455.1. GTDB lineage: Bacteria > Bacillota > Clostridia > Peptostreptococcales > Peptostreptococcaceae > Paraclostridium > Paraclostridium ghonii. The sequence goes on along the minus strand of NZ_JAKEDR010000034.1, from coordinate 1,709 downwards.
TATGCTAATACCTTCGTTAGCTATATAAAAATAGCAAATTAAAGTTCTAAAAACCCAAGTGCTATTGTTTATCAACCTATCCAGTAATACTGATACTATTAAAACGATAAGTATTACTGATTTTTTAGCTATCCCTTTGAATCCAGTACTAGAACTAAGATTATTAATTATATACCCCCTTAATAAACCTGTTAGAAAATCAATAATCATAAATGAAACTAATACACTTAATGCTATATCCCATTTTCCTAATAACCATGTGAGAATAGTTCCAATAATTGCGGTTAATCCACTTAACCTTCCATTGTATATATTCATTTGTTCACTCCTTACTTTTGATAATAAAAAAAGGACCTACGTTTATAGATCCTTTTTAATTGCTGTTTATTAAGAATTTTTTATCATATCCTGATATAAGTTTATTATCATCTATTTCAACCATATATAAACATTCTCTCTTTTCTCCATATATATCCTTGTACTCTAAAACAATATTCCCTTTTATATATAATTTATCAGTGATTTTTTTGTAATCTAAAATTATTTCATAGTCATATGTAGTATCCTTTTCAACCTCATATATATGCTTGAGTTTTATACTTACATCATCATATGTTTCCCCATTCTCTCCTCTTAATGAAATTTTAACGTCTTTAATATTTTCATATCCTCTATTTTTTAGGCTTAAGCATAATTCATATCCACCTAAAGAAATAGCTCCAACATAGAAATTAGCTTTTACAATTTCATGCTTTTCATTATTTGATTTCCTTTGAGAGTAAAAAAGCATAAATAATGTTACAAAGGCACATATAGCAGAAACTACAGCAGCCCAATCTTCAACTTTAATTGTTATATTCATTTTGACCCCCTAATATCTTTTTATATACCCCATTTTATATAAAAAAGAAATATTATTCAATGTATAATATTTTATTTTAAATCTTCGATTAAATTTTCTCTTCCTTTTTTTCTTAAATACATATCTATTTCCTCTTTATTGCCTGAAAACTTAGTCATAACCTTTTGGTAAGTTAATTTCCCATATATTATTTGACTAGCTAAATATTCTAACATATTAAATACCTCCATTTGTTACTTTAAAAATTAAATCATTCAATGCATTTTGTGTTAAATCCATCTTTTCACAAAAAGTTTTATTTTCAGTTTTTAATCTATCCATCTCTTCTGCTATTGGAGCAAATACATGAGGACAGTTCTTTGCTAGATAATCAATAGCTTGCTCTAAATCCATACAATCACCTCCTTTCAAGGGCATAAAAATAACACCTAATCGTTAGGTGCTTCTAGTTTGTTTAATCTTAATTTTGTATCTAATGTATTAAGTGCTACTGTAAAGTTAGCTACATTAGTTTTATACACTTGATCTTGTAATTGTCTAACTTGACTTGATAAATTCCTTACAAAGTTAGGTAAATAGGAAGTTATCTTCCAACGTGCATAAGGTGCTACAACTCCACCATCTATTGAAATCATAGTTTCACCCTCAAACGATTCTAAGTCTAATGGGTTAACTTCATATATTTGTTCTTTTGCTAATTGATATATAACTGTTACATTGTTAGTTTGAAGCCACTTCTTAAACCCTGCAATGTCTTGCGTTTCAAGCCTAGACTTAAGAATTCGTATGCCTGTATTAGAACTTGTTGAAGATAATCCACTTATAAATTCAAAATCAGAATTAAAGT
>NZ_JAKEDR010000339.1 GCF_023653455.1 Paraclostridium ghonii | reverse complement strand
AAATAGAAGAAAAGAAGTATTACTTTGATGAACATGGAGTAATGATAAAAGGATGGAAAGAAATAGAAGGAAAATCGTATTACTTTGATGAAAGTGGTGCAATGCTAAAAGGATGGAAAGAAATAGATGGATATTCGTATTGCTTTGATGAAAGTGGAGTAATGATAAAAGGATGGAAAGAAATAGAAGGAAAATGGTATTACTTTGATGAAAAGGGAGTAATGCTAAAAGGATTGAAGCAGATAGAGGAAAAATGGTATTACTTTGATGAAAAAGGAATAACGCTAAAAGGAAAGGATGTAATGCTAAAAGGATGGGAACAAATAAATGGATCTACGTATTACTTTGATGAAAGCGGAGCAATGCTAAAAGGATGGCAAGAAATAGAGGGAAAATCGTATTACTTTAATGAAAGTGGAGTAATGTCAAAAGGATGGAAAGAAATAGATAAAAAATGGTATTACTTTGATGAAAATGATGTAATGATAAAAGGCTGGAAAGATATAGATGGAAAGAGGTATTACTTTGATGACAAGGGAGTAATGATAAAAGGATGGAAAGGCATAGAGGGATTTGAGTATTATCTTGATGATAGTGGTGTAATGACAAAGGGATGGAAAGAAATAGATAGAAAGTGGTATTACTTTGATGATAAGGGAGTAATGACAAAAAAATTGAAACAGATAGATGGCAAATGGTATTACTTTGATGACAAGGGAGTAATGATAACAGGCTGGAAACAAATAGAAGGGTCTTCGTATTACTTTGATGAAAGTGGAGTAATGATAAAAGGTTGGA
>NZ_JAKEDR010000338.1 GCF_023653455.1 Paraclostridium ghonii | reverse complement strand
TATCTCTATATATTAAATTTTTTAATTAAATTTTTAACTTAACATTATATGATTAGTATATTTTATCTGCATTTCATGATAAAAAACTGGATGTTAATATTTTTAAAATTGTTCTATTATTTCTCCCAAATGAAAAATTATGCTAATATTGTTGTAAAATATGAAATAGAATTATACAAAAAATGCGCTAAAATACAGCAAATCAAACAATCAGTATTTATATATAGTAAACCCAATATTAAACCGCAAATTAAAGCTGATACAGTTTGAACAAAATTGAAGTGTAATAGTGCAAATAAAAAAGTTGAAACCATAAGGGCTGTAATAATACCGTACTTGTTCTGTAATCCTTTTAAAACATAGCCTCTCATTAATATTTCTTCAATTACTGGAGCAAGTAAACAAATTCGAATAAAGTTTACAACTGGTTCTTGTTTTAACACAATTAAAGTTTCTTGATAAGCTTCTCCACTCATGGGAAACATGCTATCAAAAACTGGGTCTAAACATTTATCTAGTAATAAAAAAAATAAAATAGAACAGCCAATAGCTAGTGTAATACCCCTTATAGAAATATTTTTTAAAATATTAATATTAAATGAAGATTTTCTAGTTAACCATATAATAAATAGTACATTAAAAACAATTAGTGTTGTAATATTTAACCATGATGATATGTTTTTATCAAAATTTCTCCATATAGTTATATCAATTGCTGTTGTAATTACCCCACACATAAAAAAATAAATTACTGTCCAAAGAAGCACATTGCCTATATTTAATTTATGTTCCATAATATATAAATTCATC
>NZ_JAKEDR010000337.1 GCF_023653455.1 Paraclostridium ghonii | reverse complement strand
CATATATATCTACACTCTTTGCATTATAGGGACTTGAATATTAAATTCAGTTTCCATATCATCACTATAAACTTCAATTATACACTTATTAGACTCTAGCAATTTTTTTATAGAATATAATCCAAAACCTCTGTTTTTGCCTTTTGACGAATATCCAAGTTCAAATATTTTTTTTATATCTTCAATCTTATTTCCATTGTTTTTTATAGAAATATTATGATGATTATCATCCTTGTAAATATCCACATGTATATATTTATATTCTTTATCATATTTTTTTAATTCATCAATAGCATTATCTATTATATTTAAAATAATTGAACTAAACTCAGACTCAGACAATTCTATATCTTCAAGCAAACTATCTATACAAGCAGTTAATTGAATATCGTACCTTAAAGCTCTTCTTTTTTTAGTATTTAAAATTGCATCCATGTATGAATTACCTGTACAAAAACAATTTAATCCATTGCACTCACATTCCGATAGGCCTATTATATACTTTTTAGCATCTTCGCTTTTACCACTAGACACCTGCATTAAAATAACTTGTAAATGATTCATATAATCATGTTTTTGCATTCTTAAGGCATCTATAGTATCTTTCATCTGCTTTAGATTATTTTGCATTAAGTTTTTTTCTATTTCATCTAAAGCCTTTCTTTTATTATAGTTAATGAGTATTAGTAACATTCCGATAATTATTAAAATAAATCCAATCAGTAAAAATATAATTAAAAATTGTTGAATATTATACTTTAGATTTTTATTTTCATATATAAGAAATACAAATATACCAACTAATGTAATAATACAAGTA
>NZ_JAKEDR010000336.1 GCF_023653455.1 Paraclostridium ghonii | reverse complement strand
TCTCTTCTGCTCTTCTCTTTTTTTTCGCTCTTCGTCGTCCCCCTCCGTCTTCTCCTCTCTCTTCGTCTGCTGCGTCAGATGTGTATAAGCTACATGCTTTATCGCTCTATATAATGAAATTTTAGAAAAAAATAAGAAAATAAGTTTATATGGAAAAGAGTATGAAATTAAAAATGATAAAGTTATTGATATTTCTCTTAACTCCTCAGTATATGAATCTAACACTGCAACATTAATAGTTAATGATGATGTAGTTAAGAATGCAAAGCCATTAACTTCTAATTTAAATGTAAAGTTTACTGGAGATTATGAAAAATCCGAAAAAAAATTCGCATCTCTATTTGACTCATTTAGGGAAGGCAACATAGCTTATGATAACGCTGGATTTATACATGGTATTACTAAACATCAAATTTATATAGAAAATAAATTAAATATTACAATAGTATTATTTGTAGGTATATACTTAGGGATAATATTTTTAATATCTAGCATGGCAGTTTTATCAATTCAACAACTATCAGAAGCTAATGATAGTATAGATAGATATAGATCGATTGAGCGAATAGGTGCAAACGAAAAAATGATTAATAAAACTATATTTGTACAAACGCTTATATATTTTGGAGTACCAATATCACTTGCCTTTATACATTCTATTGTAGGTATAAAAGTTGTAACTGATTATATAAGTCTTCTAGGTAGTCCAGATATTAGATATACATCAATAATTACAGCTATAATATTTGTTGTAGTATACTTTGGATATTTCTATGTAACTTATATAGGATATAAAAATATAGTTAAAAACTCAAAGTGATTTTTATTTATATTCTATAT
>NZ_JAKEDR010000335.1 GCF_023653455.1 Paraclostridium ghonii | reverse complement strand
GTATATATATATATTTCATATGCCTTTATTTATATTTATCTCTGGATACTTATCTAAAAAAAGTGTTAAATCAAATTTGATTTTAGTTAAAAAACTCTTAATTCCATATGTTTTTTTTGATATAGTTTGGTATATGGGAGTATACTTAGTTACAGGAGAAAATATGTTTTCTATATTTTATCCTGGATGGACATTATGGTATTTATTGAGTTTATTTTTTTGGAAAATATCTATTAGGTATTTAACAAAAATAAAGTACATAATTCCTATAAGTTTTGCACTAGGACTCTTAATTGGATTAGATAATATAGCTCAAGATTTTTTGTCTATATCTAGAACTATAGCATTTTTACCATTTTTTCTCATGGGATATTATATAGATTCAAAAAAACTTAATAAAATAAACAATATGAATAAAGGTATAGGTTATTTTATAGTAATAGTATTTATTTTAGTAGCTATATACATATCGGAGTATGATGTAATAGATTATAAGTTTTTATATAATTCACATGCATATAAGGCTAATCATTTAAATATAATACAAGGTTTAATAGGAAGAAGTTTACTTTATGTAGGATCAATAATACTTAGCATAGGAATTATAAATGTAATGCCAAATAAAAAAACTTGGTATAGTAAATATGGTAAAAACACTATGAATGTATATGTGTTTCATATATATTTGATTGTGATAATACTATATTTTATACCAAAATGGAATATTAGTTTAATTTCAAATTTTGAAATATTAATAAGTCCTATTTTAATAATGATTTTACTATCAGGAGATTTTGTAAATTATATATATAAATTTATTTTTAATCCTATAAATAAGTTATTTGA
>NZ_JAKEDR010000334.1 GCF_023653455.1 Paraclostridium ghonii | reverse complement strand
CAGGAAGACTACCTGGTTGATAGGTCGGAGGTGTAAGTGCAGCAATGTATGTAGCTTACCGATACTAATAGATCGAGGACTTGACCAAATTTATTTGACTTTACTAATGTTATTCAGTTTTCAGGGTGCTAACTCTAGGATATTACTTTACTTAAAAATATGTAAAAAAAAGTAAAAAAACATATTGACAGTTTAAAATGGAAATGTTATTATAATACTTGTTCAGCACAGAACAAAATAATCTAGTTACTATAGCGAAGAGGATACACCTGTTCCCATTCCGAACACAGAAGTTAAGCTCTTTAGCGCCGATGGTACTTGGTGGGAAGCTGCCTGGGAGAGTAGGACGTAGCTAGGTGAGTTGCCGAAGTGGCGGAACTGGCAGACGCACAGGACTTAAAATCCTGCGGGACTTACCTCTCGTACCGGTTCGATTCCGGTCTTCGGCACCATTTTAAATAACATCGCGGGGTGGAGCAGTTGGCAGCTCGTCGGGCTCATAACCCGAAGGTCGCAAGTTCGAGTCTTGCCTCCGCAACCATTAAAATTAAAGAAGGCCCATTGGTCAAGCGGTCAAGACACCGCCCTTTCACGGCGGTAACAGGGGTTCGATTCCCCTATGGGTCACCAATTAAATATGCGGGTGTAGCTCAATGGTAGAGTTCCGGCCTTCCAAGCCGGCTGTGAGGGTTCGATCCCCTTCACCCGCTCCAGAATAAACATGGGACTATAGCTCAGCTGGGAGAGCACCTGCCTTACAAGCAGGGGGTCACAGGTTCGAGCCCTGTTAGTCCCACCAATTGCGGCCTGGTAGTTCAGCTGGTTAGAATGCCAGCCTGTCACGCTGG
>NZ_JAKEDR010000333.1 GCF_023653455.1 Paraclostridium ghonii | reverse complement strand
CTTTTAATTTTATTCCTTATTATGCAAATTACTATAAATACACTCGCTAATATAGTAACTAATAAAGAATATTGTTTTAGTATAGATATTATAAAATTTACTTCATGTCCTAATAAATACCCCGCTGAAATTAAAGTTAAATTCCATATACTTATTCCTATTGTTGAATATATTATAAATGTGATTATATTCATTTTTATAACACCAGCTACTATAGAAATAAATGTTCTTGCCACTGGAACTAATCTTGAAATCATTACAGATAATTTATCATATTTTTTTATCCATGAATATGATGATTTTATAGATTTTTTTGTTTTAGGTAACTTGCTTGTTATAGCTTTTATTAAAGGTTTTCCAAATTTATATCCTAAATAATAATTTATTATACATCCTGTTATACCCCCTAATATAGATATAGTTACTGCTTGTATAAAATTAATACTATATTCAAATGCAACTATTCCTATTAATGGTAATACTAATTCACTTGGTAGAGGAAGGTTTGCATATTCTAATGCTACAACAATAAAAATACTAATTAATCCATAGTTTATTATAAATTCTTCTACTAATGACCCGATCTCCAACCTCTTCACCTCTTTTGATTCAAATTGTGCCTACTGTGCTTTAAACAGTACTATATTTTCTATAATAGCATAGATCACATATATTTATCAATATTATATTTATTTCCTCTAAATTGGTCTAAATTAAAAGTATAATTATAATTTAATTTTTACAGCATTATTTTTTGATACTTTATATATTTTTTTCTCGCATATTGTATTTATTAATTCTTTGAAATTTCAAACTATTGGTTGTACAATTTAATTATAGAAACATGTATTAATAAACTTTGGGGGGTTTATAT
>NZ_JAKEDR010000332.1 GCF_023653455.1 Paraclostridium ghonii | reverse complement strand
GACAAAAAAATGATATTATTTATATAGGTGATTAATATGATAGATTCTAATAACAGAAATATAAATTATTTAACATCTATTTATATGGCAGCACTTACTATATATGATATGTGCAAAGCTATAGATAAGGATATGGTTATAAATAATATAAGACTTGTAAAAAAGTAGGTGGAAAAAGTGGAGAGTACATTAGAAATGAATAATATAGGAAAAGTAGTATCTATAAATATAAGTGAGAAAAAAGGAACTATAAAAAGACCAATAGAAAAAGGAATGTTTAAACAAAATCATGGTCTTGTTGGAGATGCACATGCAGGTGAGTGGCATAGGCAAATAAGCTTACTTGGAATTGAAAGTATAGAAAAAACAAGAAAACAAGGAATAGATGGTTTAACTCCTGGAGTTTTTGCCGAAAACCTAACAACTGAAGGGATAGTTTTGTATGAGTTACCGGTAGGAACAAAGTTAAAAATAGGTGATACAATTCAAGAAGTTACTCAGATAGGTAAGAAGTGCCATAAAGGCTGTGAAATAAAAACTAAAGTTGGAGACTGTGTAATGCCTAGAGAAGGAATATTCACTAAAATAATAAAAGATGGTGAAGTTAAATGTGGAGATAAAATAGAAATTATTGAAGCATAATATAAAAGCAACTAAGTTTTACTTAGTTGCTTTTATATTATGCCTAGCATGGGGACAACTTTACAGTGAAAATTCCTCCTATTCGATTGTTTTAAGACTATAAAGAATTAAGAAATTAGGTTCTGTTAATTAGATATGATAAAAATTATTCTCGAAGAGATTAATAAACCGATAGGTTAATATTTGGTTTCAATTATTAAAAATAGGCATAGTAAACAAGCCTAACGAAATTATAAAATTTT
>NZ_JAKEDR010000331.1 GCF_023653455.1 Paraclostridium ghonii | reverse complement strand
AATAATATCAAAATAACTTATGGTTTCTTTAGCACAAAAGAGTTTTCATTCAAAAATAATAATATAAAACTTATTAAAATTAAATCAAATCCAGTAAGACAATTTTTAAATATGTATGAATTAAATTTAATTATAAAAGGTTATACAGGAGAAGGAAATGAAAAAATTATAATGTATCCAATAGGATCTTTAAATGAAATTAATGAAGTTATAAAAGAATTTATTCCAGAATGGAGTTTTAAAGGAATTGGAAATGGGATAGGAAAAGGGAAAATTTCTATTTTAATAAAGCCGGTTTTGTTAATTTTTAGTATTTCCATAGTTTGTTATTTAATATTTAAAACACAATGGGTTTGGTTTATTAATTTAACTATTATATTAACTTTGATAGATTCAGCACTAAAAATAAGAAATTTAAACATTGGTGTTGACAATAAAAAAGTAAAGGTCATAAATGGAGGGTTATTTAGTACTATACATATCTTAAGAGGAAGAGATATACAATCGGTTGAATTTAAGACGAATCCTATTCAGTCTAAAAACAATGTAGGTAAAATTACTATTGACTATTACAGTGAATTATCAGAAGAAATCAAAATAATATACATGAATAAACATTATGTGGAACAATTAATTGAATCTTCTAAAGGATAATAAAAAAAGGTTGAGAGAATATCTCTCAACCTTTTTTATGGGCTAGCGTATACTTATGTCTTAGCATAAGTTCCCACTAGAGATTATTATAATATAAAATTCTTATTATGTAAATAGGTAAATTTATTAAAAAAATTTTATAAAACTAAAAACATTGCAAAATCTAATTATTATGGATATAAAAAATTTAAGGCAAATAATAATAGATTAAAATAAATGAAAATGGTGTATATACAATATGTAGT
>NZ_JAKEDR010000330.1 GCF_023653455.1 Paraclostridium ghonii | reverse complement strand
ATATTATTTTAGCATAAAATATTTATAAAGTTATACGATCATAAAAGCTAAGAGGTGGTGCAAAATGAAGCAAGGGAGTTCAATTAGAAGATCAAAATCATTTGTTTTAATATTTAGTATAATATATTCTATATTTGAATTGAATGCAATATACTTAACTCCAATAATAACAATATTAATTCCATATAATTTTATGAGAAATAAAGAAACTACAGATGAAGCTTTATTAGAAAATCAAAAGATTTTGAATAACTTATTATTGTTTAACTTCATTTGTATTGAACTAGTAAGTTTGGTGACTCAAAATGGAAATTCTGTGACATTTAATATAAGTGTTATGATGTTAATTTATTTTGTTTATTTTAAAATGTTAAATGCCAAAGAGAAAAAGGTTTTAGCATTTAAAAATAATCCTAAGGTTGTATATGATAAAATGAAATTAAAGATAGATACATTAGAAGATATATATCAAAAAGGATTAGTTGAAATGGAAAGTACTGAAGATGAAAAAGCAAAGAAATCTCTGGAAGCTAAATTAGATAAACTCAAAATAAAAATAAATGCTTCTAAACAACAACTTGATATGATAGAAAATATTATAAATTCTGGTGACAATAATAAATAATATAAAAAATAGGAACTTACTAAAGTTCCTATTTTTTATATTATTTATTATTTTTAATGTACTTAATAAAATAAGTATTACTTTTTATGTTTTTCAGGGTGACAACTTTCAGAATAAGCTTCTGGAGATTTTTTTAGTGTAGAAGTCCATTGGTTATTATTTTCATCTTTTTCTTTAGAACCTGTCTTGTTTGTTAAAGAGTTTAGTGATGTTACCCATTGATTATTAGATTCTGTTTTAAGTTTTTTACTCATTTTTATAAAAGTCTCCTTTATTTAGTATACATTTATATTAAACTTATCATATCAAATATATAC
>NZ_JAKEDR010000033.1 GCF_023653455.1 Paraclostridium ghonii | reverse complement strand
TAGTTATACTTATTACATCTATGCTAGTTATAGATTTTGTTACAACAAAAATGGTAAATAATACTTTAATACGTAAAAGTGAGATTAAGTTAATTAAAGGAGAGTTAAAATGATAAAATTAACTAATATTAATAAAAATTTTGATGAAAGAGTAGTTTTATCAAATGTGTCGATATCTATAAAAAAGAATGAATTTGTATGTATAACTGGAGAAAGTGGTGTAGGTAAAACTACATTATTAAATATTATTGGGTTATTAGATAAAGCAGATAATGGAGAAGTAAACTTGTGTGGTAAAACTAAATTTTCTCGAAAAGATATATTAGAACTTAGACGAAAATTTTTTGGTTATATATTTCAAGATTTTTTATTAATGCAAGATGAAACAGTGGAAGATAATATTAAAATATCTAAAAAATATAATAAAGAAATAACTAGCAAAGATATAGAGAAAGTTATGGAAAAAGTTAGACTAAGTAATAGCTATTTAAACAAAAAGGTATGTTATTTAAGTGGAGGAGAGCAACAAAAGGTTGCGATTGCAAGAATGATGCTAAAGCCATATGAATTAGTTTTAGCTGATGAGCCAACGGGCAATTTAGACGAAAAGAATAAAAGAGAAGTTATTGATATTTTTAAAGATATAAAAAAATCTGGAAAAACAATAATTTGTGTTACACACGATAAAGATGTTTCAGATTCAGCAGATAGGATTATAGATTTAAAAAATTTATAATTCAGATTTATCAAAGAACTGATTATTATATAAGCAACTAAAAATAAAAATAGAGTGAGTTAAGTACGTTATTAACTTGCTCTTATTAAGGGAGGGAGATTGTATGGAAACAAACAAGAAAAGAACTTTAATAATTATCATATTAATTTTTTGTTCACTATTAATATTTATTTTAAATAGATACGGATTAACTCAGCTGCATGTAATTTTTCAAAGGATAATGTACCTTTTAACCTCATAATATACTCAAAATAAAAAATATATATTGAAATTTAAATCATTAGAATAAAGTGTATTTTTATGCTTTATTCTTTTTTGGTGAGCTTTATCAGTTGGAAAAGGTATGCATAGTGTGGTAAAATTAACATTAACAACTTAGACTGATGGAGGGGCATGTATGGATATTAGAGATTTATTAGAGCAAGTAAAAAATAATGATATGGATATAGATTTAGCTATGAAAAAGTTAAAAAATTTACCTTATGAGGATATTGGATATGCAAATATTGATCATCATAGACAAATAAGAAATGGGTATCCAGAAGTTATCTATTGTGAAGGCAAAAGCGATGAACATATATTGGGGATTATAAATAAAATGAATGAAAAAGGTTCAAATATATTAGGAACTAGATGCAGGAAAGAAACATATGAAAAAATTAAATATGTATATCCTAATTGTGAATATGAAGAATTATCCAGAATATTAAAGATTCAAAACAAACCTATAGAAAATAAAGGGAAAGGTAAAATTGTAGTTGTAACAGGTGGAACATCTGATATTCCGGTTGCAGATGAGGCATATCATACTGCTAAATTTTTAGGTAATGATGTTGAAAGCGTTTATGATGTTGGGGTTGCAGGAATACATAGATTATTAAATAAGATGAATATAATTAGAGATGCTAGAGTATTAATAGTTGTAGCTGGTATGGAAGGAGCTTTACCGAGTGTAGTAGGTGGGTTAGTAGATGTTCCTGTTATAGCAGTTCCTACATCTGTAGGATATGGGGCTAATTTTAATGGTCTTTCTGCACTTTTAACAATGTTAAATAGTTGTGCATCTGGTATATCTGTAGTTAATATTGATAATGGATTTGGGGCTGGATACTTAGCGGCTACAATAAATAAATTAGACTAAAATATGAAAGTAGGTATTCACATGGAAGAAAGGATATTATATTTTGACATAGTAAATGGCATATCTGGGGATATGACTATTGCGAGTTTATTAAATTTAGGAGTTCCTAAAGAAATTTTTTTAGAGGAGTTAAAGAAACTTAATCTAAATGAAGAATTTGATATAGAGATAGACTCAAAAAATGAAAGTGGAATAGTTGGAACTAAAGTTAATGTTATAGCTAAAGAAGCTAATGCGCATAGACATTTAGTAGATATTTTCGATATTATTGATAATTCTTCTTTGAATGATAATGTAAAAGATAGAGCTAAAAAGATATTTATGACAGTAGGAGAAGCAGAAGCTAAAGTACATGGAACGACTATAGATAAAATTCATTTTCATGAAGTTGGGGCTATAGATTCTATTGTAGATATTGTTGGATGCTCAATATTAATAGATTTATTAAATGTAGATAAGGTTTATTCTAGCTGTGTTCCGGTAGGGTCTGGATTTGTAAAATGTGATCATGGTATTATGCCAGTTCCAGCACCAGCAACTATTGAAATATTAAAAGGAGTTCCTGTTAAACTAAATAGTGTAAAAGGAGAATGTACTACTCCTACAGGTGCGGCTATAATAAAAACATTATGTAGCGAGTTTATAGATACATTAGAATTTGAAGTAAGTCAAATAGGATATGGGATAGGTCATAAAAAATTTGAAATACCAAATATGTTAAGAACTATAGTTGGAGTAAAAAAAAAGAAGCAGTAGTATATGAAATAAATTGCAATATAGATGATATGTCATCAGAGATATTTTCATATTTATACGAAAAGTTAATAGAAGAAGGAGCTCTTGATGTATATACTGAGAGCATATATATGAAAAAAAATAGACCGGCAATTAAATTATCTGTTTTATGTGAGAAAAATTATTTAAATAAATTTACTGAAATCATATTAACAGAAACTAGCACATTTGGAATAAGATATCAAAAGTACAATAGAGTAACTCTTTCTAGAAAATTTGAAAAAATAAATTGTAAGTATGGAGATGTAACAGTTAAAATTGGATATTATAAAGATAAAATTATAAAAGTTACGCCAGAATACGAAGAGTGTAAAAATATAGCTAAAAATGCTAATATATCCATAAAATTTGTATATGATAGCATAAATTGCTCAATAAAAAATAAATTTTTTTTTAGTTGTTGACACAAGTAAGAAAATTTGATAAATTAGTAATCAACTCATACAAAATTGTATACAAAAATATAAACAAAAATCACTCATATATACTCGGAGATATGGTCTGAGAGTTTCTACCGGAGTACCGAAAATACTCTGACTATGAGTGAAATTATTATAGACAAAACTCTATTGTTAGTAAAAGTAAATTTATAGGCTGATAAGAAGCCCCTGTATAAGAAGTTGATAACAATTCTCTATTATAGGCTGGCAAAAATCCCTATAAGTTAGCTGCGTGTAAAAAGAGTTTTGAGAACCTGTATAGTAATTTCACTTATAAACGAAGTTATTATACAGGTTTTTTTGTACCCATTTTTAATAAAATAGAGTTTTAATGTAGAAACAGTATAAAAAGAAGTGATTATATAAAAAATAATAAATAGCAAAAAAATATATATAAAATGACGAAGGGGGCAACTGATATGGCAAAGATATTAAAAGAAGGATTAACATTTGATGATGTGCTTTTAGTTCCACAAAGATCCGAAGTGTTACCAAAAGATGTTTGTACACAAACACAATTAACAAAAACTATTAAATTAAATATACCATTAATGAGTGCAGGTATGGATACAGTTACCGAATCTAAGATGGCTATTTCAATGGCAAGACAAGGTGGTATAGGTATAATACACAAAAATATGTCTATAGAAGAACAAGCTTTAGAAGTTGATAAAGTAAAAAGAAGTGAAAGTGGAGTTATCGTAGACCCATTTTTCTTATCAAAAGACCATACAATACAAGATGCTGACGATATAATGGCAAGATACAAAATATCGGGAGTACCAATAGTAGATGATAATAATAAATTAATCGGGATAATAACAAACAGAGATATAAAATTTGAAGATGATTTTTCTAAAAAATTAGAAGATGTCATGACTAAAGAAAATCTTGTTACAGCAAGAGAAGGAATAAGCTTAAATGAAGCTCAACAAATACTAAAGAAACATAAAATAGAAAAATTACCAATCGTTGATGAATCAGGTCATTTAAAAGGATTAATAACAATAAAAGATATAGAAAAGAAAATACAATACCCAAACTCTGCAAAAGATTCTCAAGGAAGATTATTATGTGGAGCTGCTCTTGGAATAAGTGCTGATTTAATGGATAGAGTTGACGCATTAGTTAAAGCTAACGTTGACGTAGTTGTATTAGATAGTGCACATGGACATTCTATGGGTGTTATAAATGCGCTTAAAAAAGTAAAAGAAAGATATCCAAATTTACAAATTATAGCAGGGAATGTTGCAACTGCAAAAGCTACAGAAGATTTAATACAAGCTGGAGCTGATTGTGTAAAGGTAGGAATAGGACCAGGATCTATATGTACAACAAGAGTTGTTGCAGGTATAGGTGTTCCACAAGTAACTGCTGTTATGGATTGTGCAGAAGTTGGACATAAGTATGAAGTACCAGTAATAGCTGATGGAGGAATAAAATTCTCTGGAGACATAGTAAAAGCATTAGCTGCTGGAGCATCAATATGTATGATGGGATCTATGTTTGCAGGAACTGAAGAAAGTCCTGGAGAAACAGTTTTATATAGAGGTAGATCATATAAGACATATAGAGGAATGGGATCTATAGGAGCTATGGAAAAAGGATCTAAAGATAGATACTTCCAAAATGATGCTAAGAAATTAGTACCTGAAGGTGTTGAAGGAATGGTTGCCTACAAAGGTAAAGCTGAAGAGATAGTTTACCAAATGATGGGTGGAATAAGAGCTGGTATGGGATACTGTGGTTCAGCTACTATAAAAGACTTGATGGAAAATGCTGAATTTATTAAAATAACAGCTGCTTCATTGAAAGAAAGTCATCCACATGATATAACTATAACTAAAGAAGCGCCAAATTACAGTACTCAAGGGGAGGTATAAGAATGAAAAAGCAACATGAGATAGTTTTAGTAATAGATTTTGGTGGTCAATATAACCAATTAATAGCAAGAAGAGTTAGAGAAAATAACGTGTATTGTGAAATATTACCGTATACTACAGATATAGAAGTTATAAAAGCTAAAAATCCAAAGGGAATAATATTTACAGGAGGACCTAATAGTGCGTACCTACCTGAATCTCCAAAAATAACTAAAGAAATATTTGAGATAGGAGTACCTATACTTGGAATATGTTATGGAGTTCAATTAATGGCTCATTTATTAGGTGGTAATGTAAGAAAAGGAGCTAATAGTGAAAAAGAATATGGAAAAACTTCTATAGAATATAATTGTTCAAGTATATTCGAAGGAATTTCTACTAGTACTGTTTGGATGAGTCATACAGATTTAATAGATGTTCTTCCAGAAGGATTTGAAGTTGCTGCATCTACTTCTGATTGTCCAGTAGCTGCAATGCATAATATAGAAAAGAAATTATATGGAGTTCAATTCCACCCAGAAGTTGAACATTGTTTAGAAGGAGATAAAGTATTAAGAAACTTCTTATACAGTGTATGTGAAGTAAGTGGAGACTGGACGACAGATTCATTTATAGATGAAAAAATAAAAGAAATAAAAGAAACTATAGGAGACAAGAAAGTACTTTGTGCATTAAGTGGTGGAGTAGATTCATCAGTAGCAGCTGTACTTGTTCATAAAGCTATAGGAGATAATTTAACTTGCGTATTCGTAGATCATGGATTACTTAGAAAAAATGAAGGCGATGACGTTGAAAGAATATTTAGAGATAAATTTGACATGAACTTAATAAGAGTAAACTGTGAAGATAGATTCTTATCTAAGTTAAAAGGGGTAACAGAACCTGAAGCTAAGAGAAAAATAATAGGTGAAGAATTTATAAGAGTATTCGAAGAAGAATCTAATAAATTAGGAAAAATGGACTTCTTAGTTCAAGGAACTATATATCCAGACGTTGTAGAAAGTGGACATGGAGAAGCTGCTACAATAAAATCTCACCACAACGTTGGTGGAATACCAGAAGATATAGAATTTAAAATAGTTGAGCCTTTAAGAGAATTATTTAAAGATGAAGTTAGAAAAATAGGTTTAGAACTTGGAATAGATTATGACTTAATATACAGACACCCATTCCCAGGACCAGGTCTTGGAATAAGAGTTATAGGTGAAGTAACTAAAGAGAGATGTGATATCTTAAGAGAAGCTGATGCTATATACATGGACGAGCTTAAAAAAGCTGGATTATACAGTGAAATATGGCAAGCTTTCGCAACTTTACCGGATGTAAAAACTGTTGGAGTTATGGGAGATGAAAGAACTTATGCTTATTTAGTAGGTATAAGAGCTGTTACTTCTTCTGATGGTATGACTTCAGATTGGTACAAAATGCCATACGATGTATTAGAAAAAATATCTAATAGAATTGTAAATGAAGTTGATGGAGCTAACAGAGTAGTTTACGACATAACTAGTAAGCCTCCTGGAACAATAGAGTGGGAATAAAAAAGTTTATCCGAACACTTAATTAATAAATTATAAAAAAATAAAAAGCTTATGCTTTTTATTTTTTTTTGATTATTTATGAATTATAATAACCTAAAAAGCTGATTTAATAGTATTTGTATTAAAATTAACGAACTATTTTATTAAAGAGTAATAAAATATTCGTAAAAAAGGTTGCTTAAATCCGAACTATATTATATAATTAAGTTGCAAGGTAAGTTAAAACACGAACGAAATTATAAATTATATTTTGTAAAATTAGGAGGAAGGATATGCAAGCAGCGCAAACTTCAAATAATAAGAAATCTATGTTGGATAGAGTTTTTAAACTAACAGAGAATAAGACGAATGTAAAAACGGAAGTTATAGCAGGAATAACAACTTTCATGACAATGGCATATATACTAGTTGTAAATCCTAGTATATTAGGAGATGCAGGTATGAATAAAGATGCTGTATTTGCAGCAACAGCTATAGCAGCATTTATAGGAAGTTCAGTAATGGGATTATTAGCAAATTATCCGATTGCTTTAGCACCAGGGATGGGGCTTAATGCATTCTTTGCTTACACAGTAGTTTTACAAATGGGATATAGTTGGGAATTTGCATTATGTGCAGTTTTAATAGAAGGATTAATATTTATATTATTAACTATAACTAATGTAAGAGAAAAGATTATAGATTGTATACCTAAAGTTTTAAAACATGCAGTTACATCAGGTATAGGATTATTCATAGCTTTCATAGGGTTAGTAAATGCAGGTATAGTAGAAGGTGGAGGGGCTATATTACAACTTGGTAATATGCAAAGTCCAACAGTTTTACTATCTATATTAGGATTAATTATAGCGGCAGTATTACTTTCTAAAAATGTTAAAGGTACTTTTTTACTAGCTATGGTGGTAACTACAGCTATAGGAATTGTAGGTGGTTTAGTACAGATACCAAATGCTATAGTTTCATCTGTTCCATCATTAGAACCAATATTTTTAAAAGCACTTTCAGTTCCAATGAATCAAATATTTAGTTTAGATATGTTAGTTGTAGTATTTACATTCTTATTTGTTGATTTATTTGATACAGTAGGTTGTTTAGTTGGAGTAGCATCAAAAGGAAACATGTTAGACGAAAATGGTAAGTTGCCAAAAGCTAAAGAAGCATTATTTGCAGATGCAATAGCAACTACTACAGGATCTTTACTTGGAACATCAACAGTTACGGCTTATGTTGAGAGTGCAGCTGGAATAGGTGAAGGAGGAAGAACTGGGTTAACAGCAGTAACTACAGGATTATTGTTTTTACTATCTTTATTCTTTGCTCCAATATTTACATCAATACCTCCACAAGCAACAGCTCCAGTACTTATATTAGTTGGGGTTATGATGGCGAGTTCATTGCTTGAAATAGACTTTAGTGATTTTACTAATGCGATACCAGCATTTTTAACATTTGCAATGATGCCTCTATCTTATAGTATAGCTGATGGTATTATATTCGGGATAATATCATTTACAGTATTGAAGTTAGCTACAGGAAAGAGAAAAGAAGTTAATATATCTTTGATACTATTATCAATAATGTTTATACTGAAGTTTGTATTATTATAAAAAAATTAAAATGATCGGATGAAAGAGGCTGCTTTTAAAATCAGTCTCTTTCTATTAATTTTGATTACTTGGTATGAGGGAGTGAGAGTATATTTTGCTACACAAGCTGAAAAGATGCTTGAAATGTAGCTAAAATATACTCTCACTCCCTTTTATGTTGTGTAACTAGAAATAAAACACTTTAAAATTAATTACATTTTAAAGAATGAACAACTGTAAAAAAATGTAATAATTTACAAAATTAGACAAAATAATATATAATATTGTAGATATATAAATAATTAAAAGTAAAGGGAGATAATCTATAGGGGAGAAAACAACGTATGAGGAGAATACAAATAGATTATGGAAATACAAACAACATAATAAACAATCTTAAAAATATAGTAATCAATTTAGAAAATGAAAAAATACAAATAAAAAATGCATTAAATGAACTACACGATTTAGAAAATTATTATAACAGTAAAGGTGAAATTTTAAGAGAGTTAGAGTATAGAGAAAGACAAGTATCAAAAGACATAGAAGATACAGAAATACTTATAGAAAACATAAATGCATTTTCACAAAAAATAAAAGAAGTAGATGAAAATTTAGCTAATAAGTTTACACAAGATGTAGCCAAATATTCAAAAAAAAATAATATAGAAATAACAAATGAATTAGATACTATTTTAAATAGAGTTCAAGTAGCACTCGATTTAGCAGGATTTATTCCAGTGGTAGGAGATATATGTGATGGAATAAATGGAGTAATATCACTAGCAAGAGGAGATATATCAGGAGCATTAATAAGCTTTGTAGCAATGGTTCCATTCATAGGAGATTCTGTAAAAGGCTTAAAATATATGGATAAGGCATCAGATTTATTAAAGCTAGGAGATAAAGTTGTAGATATAGGAAAAGCGACAGCTAAAGTTGAAGAGAAAAAACTAGCTAAATTAGCTAAAAAAGAAACATTAGAAATAATATCAAAAGGAGAGAAAGAATTTAAAAATGTATTAGAAGCAACTCTAGATTTAGGGAAAAATGATTATGTTACATGGATAAAAAATAAAGGTGAAGTTCCATTAAATACGGTAACTGATGAATTATCAAAGGATATACAAGTATGCATAAATAATGGTTGTTTAGTAGGTGATACTTTAGTAAAAACTATAGATGGATTAAAATTTATAAAAGAAATAAAAGTAGGAGATTTAGTATTAAGTAAGAATGAAGAATTAGGTATAAAAGAGTATAAGAAAGTTATAGAAATACATAAAAATAGTACCTATGAAAGTTGCGTAATAAAGACTGAAAATAGTATAATAGAAGGTACAACAGGGCACTTGTTTATGATAAAAGATAAGTGGTGGACACCAGCACTAGAGATAAAAGAGAATGATTACATAGAACTATCTAATGGAAGTTATGAGAAGATAATTGAAGTAGAATATAAAAGTAGAGAGTACCCAATCAATACATATAACCTAACTGTAGCAGATAATCATAATTATTATACAGGAAAGGATGAAGTATTAACCCATAATATGGGAAGGAAGGTTAATTGTAAAGAGATTATAGATGGGGCAAACCCTAGAAATATAAAAGATATTTTAAATGGAGGATTAGATGTACATGAATCAATGGGAGGTCATCTATTAGAAAAACATGTAGGAAAATCTGAAAAAGAATTATTGGAAAGGTTGAAAAAACAACCTAAAATATCAGGTTCATCTTCTTTTTCTGATAAAAATATAGCTGAAGATGTATGCTATAAAATATTATGTGATAAAAATAATAAGGTTAAAATTAATGAATGGTTATTAGATAGTAAAAAAGGAAATAAGTTAGTATTAGACTATAAAGGGATAGAAGAAGATTTAATAGGTATTGGAGTTAAGAGAGGGGAAAGTTTAGCAAAAGATATGTACAATGGAATGATTGTATTAAAAAAAGATGGCAAAGGTGGATACTATATACTAACAGGGTATCCAACTAAATAAATGGAGGAAGACATATGTTAGAAAGTGAAATGAAAGATGATTTTATAAATTTTTTAAGAGGGAATTTTCATCAAGATATTGAATCGGTAGAGGATGCGATTAAGGAAATTTTAGATGAGGAGAGTAGGGATTATCTTATATATGCTACTGAGTTCATCACAATATTTCTTAATTCAGATGTTAGTGATGAAAATAAGATTAATATAGTAAGCGAGAATACATCAATATATTATGAAGATAAAAGCCAGTATATAGTGCTAATTATTAATATATTAAACAGTATAAAGAAAAAATTGGAGAATTCATAAATATTAAATATAAATAATTTAATGGATGTATATGGCAAGCCACAAATGGATTTAAATTAAGTTGAAAATAAGACATTTTAACGAATTTTTTGGTATGGAAAATATCAGTAGTGTAGGTATTGATATGCGCCCTTTATATTACACAGTTTAAATAATATAAACTGATAATATAAAGGGCGTTTTTTATAGTTAAAATAGTCTACAACATTAAATTTTTATTGTTAACCCATAATATGAAAATAAAGATTAAATGTAAGGTAACTGAAGCAGTTACACAAGCTGGTGAATTAACCGCAAAAGATATTCAGATTTCTAAAAAAGGTGGGGTTAACGGGTTTTTAAATTCTCTTACTAGTGAAGAGTTAGATGAATTATGGGAAAATAAAAGTATACGAAAGAAAATAGAGAGATAATTAAGAGCCCCAGGAGGTTTGAATGAGTGGAATTTAGTATCACAAGCTCCTAAGTTTAAGTACTGGGATGTAACTGCTGAACGAATAAAAGACTTGAGGTCGGTAATATCAGATGTTAAATTTAAGAATCCTACAGGACAACATGGAGGGTTAGGTCCAACAAGAGCACATAATGAGTTAATAAGTATAATTAACTCATCAATGGATGATTATTCATTTATAAGAAGGTTAAATAACTGGTCTAATTATAGATTAGAAGGGGGATAACTTCATTACCAAAAGGATTAAGATTAAAGTAATACTAGAGAGGCGAATTAATAATGGAAAGAGAAGGTGTAGTTTCATTGTGGCTAGGAAATACTAGTATAAGTGAATTTTTAAATGATTATGTAGAAATTAAATATACAGAAGATGGAGATTGTGAACCATCAAAATTTTTAAGAAATTTTAAAATCGATATTGATGATATTGAAGAAGATTTTATTGAAAAAGTAAGATATGAAGATATAAATAACCATATAGAAAATTTACTATTAGGGTGTTCATATGAAGATGTCATTATTCCAAAAATAAAAAATATTATAGGAAGTAGTGTAGAACAAGATGTTAACACAGTTATTTTAGTATATAATTTGGAGTATTCTAATGGAAATATTAAAGGAGTGAGAGTGCATTTTGCTACACAAGCTAAAAAGATGCTTGAAATGTAGCTAAAATATACTCTCACTCCCTCTTCTTTTATTTAACTAAACTCCAATATAAATTTACAAATTAGTAGAATTTTGAATGAAATTCATAAATATGTAAATCATATTAGATAATAAATATTGTAATATGGAGGACGGATATGAAATTATATGGAGTTTTGATAACTAGTATATTTATATCAGGGTTTTTAGTTATAGGATACGCTAGTACTTCAGATAAAAATTTAAACACTACACAAAAAACTACAAAAGAAGTAATGTATAAATCTAAAGATAGCAATGCAAAAAAAATAACTGAAAAAGAAGCAGTAGATTTAGTTAAAAAATATATGAAAGAAAAGAATATGTACATTCCAAAATTTGTAGAAATAGATAGTAAATCTAAAGATATATATACAGTACATGCATATGATGTTATAACTAACGAAGAAGAAAGTCATGTTGCAACAAGTGGCTGGTTTGAAGTTAACATCAATACAGGTAAAATAAAAGATATAATGAATGAGTAGAAATATATAACTTCTAATAGTACAATTAAACTATATACTTAATAGGAAGTGATATTATGAATAAGATGCACAAAAAATCTGTAATATTTTGGTTTGTGGATTTAGCTTATGCTATTGTATTTGGACTAATAATAGGTGCAGATTTAGGGTTTGATGTAACTAAAAAATTAAATAAGCATTTTGGATAATTTGATTATTTACAAAAGGAGCTGTCTAAAATAGATAGCTCTTTTTGTTTTTGAATAAAATTACGAACAAAATTAAAAATAAGCTTGATAATATACGTATAATGGTATATCATCTAAGTATAAAGTTCGTTATATGACGTATGTTCAAAAAAACAAAAAAATATATATACGTAAAAATAAGGAGGATTAATATGAAAATAGCTGTAGTTATGGGTTCAAAATCAGATTATCCGAAGTTAGAAAAAGGAATAGAGCTTTTAGAAATGTTCGGAATAGAAGTTGTAGCAAGAGCATTATCAGCTCATAGAACACCTCATCAATTAACAACTTTTTTAAATGAAATTGAAAATGATACAGACGTAATAATAGCAGCTGCAGGAAAAGCAGCACATTTACCAGGGGTAATAGCATCACATACTTTAATACCTGTCATAGGATTACCTATAAAGTCGTCTACAATGGATGGGTTAGATTCACTTCTTTCAATAGTTCAAATGCCACAAGGTATACCTGTAGCTACTGTAACTATAGATTCAGGAATAAATGCAGCGTTAATGGCATCACAAATAATGAGTATAAAATATCCAAAGATAAAAGAGCAGTTGAAAAATTATAGAAAAGAAATGGAAGCAAAAGTATTAGAAGATGATAAAAATTTAAGGGGGTAATATAAATGTTATTATACGAAGGGAAAGCAAAACAAATATTTAGTACAGAAAATGAAAATGAGTATTTGGTTTATTATAAAGATGATGCAACAGCTTTTAATGGAGAAAAGAAAGCTTCAATAAATTCAAAAGGAATATTAAATAATAAAATTTCTACAGCAATGTTTAAAATGTTAGAAAAAGAAGGTATAAAAACACATTTTATAAAAGGGATATCAGATAGAGAGATGATAGTTGAGAAAGTTGAAATATTACCACTTGAAGTAATAGTGAGAAATATTACAGCGGGTTCATTTTGCAAAAGATATGGAATAAAGGAAGGAATAGCTTTAGAAGAACCTATATTTGAATTATCTTATAAAAACGATGATTATGGAGATCCGATGTTAAATGATGATCATGCAGTAGCTATGAAACTTGCTACTAGAGACGAAATAGCATTTTTAAAGCAAGAAACTTTAAAAATTAATGAGATAATGAAGAAGTTTTTCTTAAAATTAAATTTCAAGTTAGTTGACTTTAAATTAGAGTTTGGTAAGGATGTTAATGGAAATATAATATTAGCAGACGAAATATCACCAGATACTTGTAGATTATGGGATGTATATACAAATGAAAAGTTTGATAAAGATAGATTTAGAAAAGATTTAGGAGATTTAGTTGAAGGGTATACAGAAGTTTTATCTAGGATAGAAAATTAGTCAGGGGGATGTTTAAATGTGCGGTGTAGTAGGAATATACTCAGATAGAGATATATCTAAAGAATTATATTATGCATTATACTCTATACAACATAGAGGGCAAGAGAGTTGTGGAATATCTGTTTTAAACGACGCACATATAAACTACAAAAAAGACATGGGTCTTGTAGGAGATGTCTTTAAGACTAGTGTGTTGGAAAATTTAAAAGGAAATATAGGAATAGGACACGTAAGATATTCCACTGCAGGAGGAAGTAGTTTAGATAATTGTCAACCATTAGTAGGTAGATGTAGAAAAAGACAATTATCAATAGCTCACAATGGAAATCTTGTTAATACAAATTATTTAAGAAATATGTTAGAAGAAGAAGGATATATGCTTCAATCAGATTCGGACACAGAAGCTATTCTTTGTATACTAGCTAGATACTATAAAGGAGATATAGTTGATAGTTTAAAAATAACAATGGATTATATAAAAGGAGCATATTCACTAGTTATATCAAGTAGTGAAAATGAACTTGTAGCAGTAAGAGATCCACATGGATTTAGACCTTTATTATTAGGAAAAAAAGATGATATGTATATAGTAGCATCAGAAGATTGTGCAATAAATATTTTAGGTGGAGAAGTTATTAGAGATATTGAACCTGGAGAAATAGTAGTTATAAAAGATAATAAATTAAGTTCATATCACTATAGAGAAAACTATAAACCTATAAAATCAAGTTGTATATTTGAACATATATATTTTGCAAGAAATGATGCAACTATAGATGATGTAAATGTATATGGATTTAGAGTTAAGTGTGGCGAGATATTGGCACAAGATGAAAATATAAAAGCTGATGTAGTAGTTCCTGTTCCTGATTCTGGATGGGCTGGAGCAATAGGATATTCAAACGCCAGTGGAGTAAAACTTACAGAAGGTCTTGTGAAAAATAGATATGTTGGTAGAACATTTATAAAGCCTACTCAAAAAGAAAGAGAAATAGGAGTTAAAATAAAATTAAATCCTTTAAGCAATGTAGTAAAAGGAAAATCAATTGTTTTGGTAGATGATTCTGTAGTTAGAGGAACAACTTCTAAGCAAATTGTTAAGTCTTTAAGAGATGCAGGTGCAAAGGAAATACATTTAAGAATAACCTCTCCTCAAGTAACACACTCATGTTACTACGGGATAGATACTCCACATAGATCTAATTTAATAGCTTCAAAATATAATTTAGATGAAATAAAAGATTATATAGGCTGTGATACATTAAAATTCTTAAGCATAGAAGGAACTTTAGAAGCAACAGAAAATAAATCAACTTTTTGCAAGGCATGTTTTGATGGGAAATATCCAGTTGAAAAAATTGATGAGGGGGAACTAATATCATGTTAACTTACAAAACTTCAGGTGTAGACATAGATGAAGGAAATAGAGCTGTTAATCTTATAAAAGATAAAATCAAAGGAACATATGATAAAAATGTTATAGGAGATTTAGGTAACTTTAGTGGACTATATAGTTTAAAAGACTTTGTAAACATGGATGAGCCTGTTTTACTATCTTCTACAGATGGAGTTGGTACAAAGTTAAAATTGGCTCAAATGATGGGCATTCATAATACTGTAGGAATAGATTTGGTTGCAATGTGTGTTAATGACCTTATATGCCAAGGAGCTAAGCCTTTATTTTTCTTAGATTATATAGCTACAGGAAAGTTAGTACCTGAAAAAATAGATGATATAGTATCTGGAATAGTTGAAGGATGTAAGATATCAGGATGTGCACTTATAGGTGGAGAAACTGCTGAAATGCCTGGGATGTATAAAGAAGAAGACTATGACCTAGCAGGTTTTTCAGTAGGAATAGCAGATAAAAATAAAATAATAAGTGGGCAAAACGTTAAAGATGGAGATGTGTTAATAGGAATATCATCAAGTGGAATTCATAGTAATGGATACTCATTTATAAGAAAAATATTTTTAGAAGAATACAAATATAAATTAACTGATTATATAGAAGAATTAAAAATGACTTTAGGAGAAGCACTACTTATTCCTACAAAGATATACGTGAAACTTGTAATGGATCTAATAAAAAAATATGAATTAAAAGCTATAGCTCATATAACTGGTGGAGGAGTTATAGAAAATATTCCAAGAGTTATACCAAATGGACTTGGGATAAACATAAATAAAAATTCTTGGGAAAAACCATCTATATTTAAAATGATAGAAAAATTTAATTCAATAGATGAAATAGAACTTCATAAAAGTTTTAATATGGGGATAGGGCTTGTAATAATCGTTGATTCGGATAAAGCAAATGAAATAACTAATTATATAAATGACAATAAAGAACAAGCTTATATAATTGGTAAAGTTGTAAATACCCATGAAGGAGTAAAGCTATGCTAAAGATTGCTGTTTTTATATCTGGAAATGGTAGCAATTTACAAAGTATTATAGACGGATGCGAAAGTGGATATATAAATGGGATTGTTAAATTAGTTATATCTAATAAAGGTAGTGCCTATGGTTTAGAAAGAGCAAAGAAACATAATATTAAAACTTATGTTGAGAATGAAGAAAATAAAATAATAAGTTTACTAAAAGAAGAAGATATTGATTTGATTGTTTTAGCTGGATATTTAAAAATTATAAGTTCAAACTTTGTAGAGTCTTTTAGAAATAAGATAATAAATATACACCCATCATTAATACCTGCATTTTGTGGCGAAGGATATTATGGGAAAAAGGTACATGAATCTGTAATAGATTATGGAGCAAAGTTAAGTGGAGCTACTGTTCATTTTGTAGATGAAGGAGCAGACACTGGACCTATAATAATGCAAAAAAGTGTAGAAGTTAAAGTTGATGATACCCCAAATAGTTTGGCAGAGCGAGTGTTAAGTGTAGAACATGAAATACTTAAAGAAAGTGTAAAGCTATATTGTGATAATAAGTTAATTGTAAATGGAAGGGGAGTAATTATAAATGACTAAAAGAGCATTAATAAGTGTAACAGATAAGAGTGGTATAGTAGAATTTGCAAAAAGTTTAAATGAGTTAGGTTATGAGATAGTATCAACTGGAAATACATTTAAAAGCCTTAAAGAAAAAGGTATAAAGGTTATACAAATAGATGAAGTTACAAACTTTCCTGAAATATTAGATGGAAGAGTTAAAACATTAAATCCATATATACATGGAGGCATACTTTATAAAAGAGACAATGAAGAACATGTTAATACAGTTAATGAACACAACATAGAAGGAATAGATTTAGTAGTTGTAAATTTATATGATTTTGAAGGCAATTTAAAAAACAATAAAGCTCATGATGTAATGATAGAAAATATAGACATAGGTGGACCATCTATGATACGTTCAGCAGCTAAAAACTATAAAGATGTTTTAATAATAGTTGATACAAAAGATTATGATTTTATAATAGAAAGTTTAAAAAACGGAGAAGTATCACTAGAAGATAGAAAAAAATTAGCATATAAAGCATTTTCAACAACTGCTAGATATGATGCATTAATATCAAATTATTTTAGAGAGCAATTAGGAGATAAGTTCCCTGAAAGTCTAACAATGACATTCCAAAAAGAAGATACTTTAAGATATGGAGAAAATCCTCATCAAGAAGGCGTATTATATAAACAATCTAATGCCAAAAACCCAATATTAAACTATGAACAATTAAATGGAAAAGAACTTTCTTTTAACAATATAAATGATTTACATGGATGTTTAGAAATAATGAGAGAATTTAAAGATAGTGATGAAGTAGCTTGCGTAGCTATAAAACATACTAATCCATGTGGAGTTTCAGTTGCAAAAAATAGCTTTGATGCTTATATGAAATGTTATGAAGGCGATAAGGTATCAATATTTGGAGGAATTGTAGGATTTACATCTGTTGTAGATGTAGAAACTGCTAAAAAACTAAATGAGATATTCTTAGAAATAGTAGTAGCTTATCATTTTACAGAAGATGCACTTGAAGTTTTAAAAGAAAAGAAAAACTTAAGAGTATTAAAGCTTTCAAATATAGAAGATAGTCTTCAAGGATTTGAGTTTAAATATTTAGATGGAAAATTATTAGTTCAAGATAGAGATGAAAAACTAGTTAATGAATATAAATGTGTTACAAATGTAAAAGCAAATAAAGAAATATTAAAAGATATGGAATTTGGAATGAAGATAGTTAAAAATATGAAGTCTAATGCAATAGCTATAGTAAAAGATGGGCAGACACTAGCTCTTGGATGTGGGCAAACTTCAAGAATTTGGGCATTAAAAAATGCTTTAGAAAATAACCAAGATAAAAACTTTGAAGGAGCAGTATTGGCATCAGATGCATTTTTCCCATTTGACGACTGTGTAAGGTTAGCTAATGAATATAAGATAAAATCTATAGTTCAACCAGGAGGATCTATAAAAGATCAAGATTCAATAGATGCTTGTAATGAAAATGAAATGATAATGGTATGTACAGGAGTAAGACATTTTAAACACTAGGAGGATAAATACATGAATGTTTTAGTTGTAGGATCAGGTGGAAGAGAACATGCAATTTGTTATAACTTAATAAAAAATAGTAAAGTTAATCAAATTTACTGTGCTCCTGGAAATGCAGGTATAAGTAAAATAGCTCAGTGTTTAAATATAAAAGATAGTGATATTGATAATTTATGTAAATTTGCTAAAGAAAATAAAATAGATTTAACTATAGTAGGGCCTGAAGTTCCATTAGTTAATGGGATAGTAGATAAATTTGAAAAAGAAAACTTAAGGATATTTGGACCTAATAAAAAATGTGCAATGTTAGAAGGTAGCAAATCTTTTTCAAAAGAATTCATGATAAAAAATAATATACCAACTGCAAAATATAAAGAATATACAGATTTAAACGAAGCAATAGATGAGATTGATTCATTTGGATATCCTGTAGTTATAAAAGCAGATGGATTAGCAGCTGGTAAAGGTGTTGTAATAGCTAAGGATAAAGAAGAAGGTATAAATGCTTTAAAAGAAATGATGAGTGACAAGAAGTTTGGAAGTGCTGGAGAAAAGATAGTAGTTGAAGAGTTTTTAAAAGGAATTGAAACTTCAATATTGGCTTTTGTTGATAATAACACAATAGTTCCTATGGAAAGTGCAAAAGATCATAAAAAAATATATGACAATGAAGAAGGACCTAACACAGGTGGGATGGGAACTTTCTCTCCAAGTAATATATATGATGAAAAATTATCACAAATAGTAAAAAAAGAAGTTTTAGATAAAACGCTAAAAGGATTTAAAAGTGACAAATTAAATTATAAAGGGATTTTGTTTATAGGATTAATGATAACTGAAGATGGACCTAAAGTTTTAGAATACAATGTTAGATTTGGTGATCCTGAAACACAATCAGTACTTTTAAGATTAGAAACAGACTTAATTGAAATAATAGAAGCTATTTTAGAAAATAGATTAGACGAAATTGAAATAAAATACGATAAAAAAAATGCAGTATGCGTAATGTTAACATCCGGAGGTTATCCTGAAAGTTACGAAAATGGAAAAGTTATAACAGGACTTGAAAACATGGATGAAGATATAATCTTATTCCATAGTGGAACCAAAATAATAGATAATAAACTAGTTACTAATGGTGGGAGAGTTATTGGAGTTAGCGCAAAAGGTAACTCTCTTGAAGAAGCTAGTAAAAAAGTTTACGAAAATATAGAAAAGATAAAATTTGAAGGTATGCACTATAGAACTGATATAGGAGTGGGGGTAAATTATGACTACTAGTACTAGTTTAAAATCTACTGTAAAAAGAATATTAGTTGAAAAACAACAAGGATTTAACTTAGAAGCAATACACTTAAAATGTGAACTTAGAGAAAGTTTACACATAGACTCTATAGAAAGTTTAAGAATTTTAAATAGATATGATATAGAAGGAATAGAAGAAGAAGTATATGAAAAAGCAGTTAAAAATATATTCTCTGAATCTAACAGCGATAATATATATAAAGAAGAAATAGAGATAAATAAAGATGATAAAGTGTTTGCAATAGAATACTTACCAGGACAGTACGACCAAAGAGGTGATTGGGCAGCTCAATGTGTTCAAATTATAAATCAAGGTAAAAGACCTATTATAAATACTGCAAAAGTAATAATACTTAGTGGAGATATAACAAATGAAGAACTTAACCAAATAAAATCATATTGTATAAATCAAGTTGATAGTAGGGAAGCAGACTTAGAAAAACCTGAAACTTTGAAAATGGAAACTGAAATACCTACATGTGTAGAAATCTTAGATGGATTTACAAATTTAAATGATGAAAGTTTAAAAGATTTTATGGAATCTATTGGGATTGCTATGACATTTGAAGATTTAAAGCATGTACAAAAATATTTTAAATCTATAGAAAAAAGAAATCCAACTATAACTGAAATAAAGGTGTTAGATACTTACTGGTCAGATCACTGTAGACACACTACATTTATGACCAAAATAGAGGATGTAGTTATAGAAGAAGGCAAATATACAAATGTTGTAAAAGAAGCATATGATATGTACTTACAATCAAGAGATTATGTATATGGAAAAACAGATAGAGATATTTGTTTAATGGATATAGCTACAATTGCTATGAAGGAATTAAGAAAGAGTGGTAAATTAGAAGACTTAGATGTAAGTGAAGAAATAAATGCCTGCAGTATAAACGTTGATGTTGATATAGATGGTAAAAAAGAAGAATATTTAGTGATGTTTAAAAACGAAACACACAATCATCCAACAGAAATAGAACCTTTCGGAGGGGCAGCTACTTGTTTAGGAGGAGCTATAAGAGATCCATTATCAGGAAGAAGTTATGTATATCAAGCTATGAGGGTAAGTGGAAGTGCAGACCCTAGAACTGACTTAAAAAATACACTGCCAGGAAAGTTAATGCAAAAGAAAATAACTACTCAAGCAGCTGATGGATATAGTTCTTATGGAAATCAAATTGGACTTTCAACAGGACAGGTTGCAGAAGTTTATGATGAAGATTTTGTAGCAAAAAGAATGGAGATAGGAGCAGTAATTGGTGCAGCACCGAAAGAAAATGTAATAAGAGAAACTCCTCAAAATGGTGATGCTGTAATATTACTAGGAGGAAAAACTGGTAGAGATGGATGTGGAGGAGCTACAGGATCATCAAAAGAGCATAGTGAAAAGTCTTTACAAACATGTAGTGCAGAAGTTCAAAAAGGTGATGCTCCAAATGAAAGAAAGATACAAAGATTTTTTAGAAATAAAGAAGTTTCACAAATGATAAAAAGATGTAATGATTTTGGAGCTGGTGGTGTTTGTGTAGCAATCGGAGAGATAGCAGAAAGTATAGATATAAATTTAGATTTAGTACCTAAAAAGTATGATGGACTTGATGGAACAGAACTAGCTATATCTGAGTCTCAAGAGCGTATGGCTGTAGTAATAAAAAAAGAAAATATAGATAAGTTTATAAATATGGCTAGAGAAGAAAATTTAGAAGCTACACATGTTGCAGATGTAACTGATAGCAAAAGAGTAAGAATGTATTGGAATGGAAAATCTATAGTAGATATGTCTAGAGACTTTATAGAAACAAATGGAGTAAAACAAAAAATAAACGTAAAAGTTAAAAATGTTGATAATATATCTTTATACAAAGAAGAAAACATAAGTAGTAAAGTTAACTTAAAAGATAAATTTATAAAAACTATGACTGATTTAAATGTTTGTTCACAAAAAGGTCTAGTTGAAAAGTTTGATAATACTATAGGTGCAAATACGGTTTTAATGCCATTTGGAGGTAAGTATCAATCTACTCCAGCACAAGGTATGGTTGCAAAAATACCAGTTTTAAATGGAGAAACCAATACATCTACAATAATGACATATGGATATAATCCTAAAATAGGAAAAGAAAGTCCATTTCATGGTGCGCTTTATGCAGTAGTAGAGTCTGTGTGTAAAGTTGTGGCTATTGGGGGTAACTTTAGTACTATAAGACTTACTTTGCAAGAATATTTTGAAAAGTTGGGGATAAGTGAATATAAATGGGGGAAACCATTTTCAGCATTGCTTGGAGCATATTATGCTCAAAATAAATTACAAATACCTGCAATAGGTGGTAAAGACAGTATGTCAGGCACTTTTAAAGATATAAATGTCCCTCCTACACTAGTTTCATTTGCTGTTGATACTGTGGATGCAAAACAGGTGTTATCCCCAGAATTTAAAAAATCAGATTCAACAGTGATAATGTTATCAACAAGTGTATTAGAAAATAAAGTTATAGACTTTGAAGAATTGAAGAAAAATTTATCAAAAATAACGCAGCTTATAGAAAATAAAAAAGTACTTTCAGCATATTCTATAGGTTATGGAGGAATATGTGAAGCTATAAGTAAAATGAGTTTTGGTAATAAGGTTGGATTTAAGTTTGATAATGAAAATAAGTTAAATAATGATCTATTATTTAACTCATCTTATGGAAATATGATTCTTGAATTAAAAGGAAATGGTAAAGAAGTAAAAGATATATTAAAAAATTTAGATGGATATAACTATAAAATATTAGGAAAAACTATAGAAGAAAAATCTATAATAATAGATGATGAAATTATAGATATAGACTATATGTATGAAAAATATTGTGAGGTTTTAGAAAATATATTTCCTACTAAAACTGAAAAAATAAAAGATAAGATAGAAACTATAAGCTTTATAAGTGATAGTAATAAAAGTACAAGTGATATAAGTATAGTTAAACCTAAGGTATTTATACCCGCTTTCCCTGGGACGAATTGTGAATACGATTCAGCTAGAGCTTTTGAGAGAGCAGGAG
Source organism: Paraclostridium ghonii (assembly GCF_023653455.1). GTDB lineage: Bacteria > Bacillota > Clostridia > Peptostreptococcales > Peptostreptococcaceae > Paraclostridium > Paraclostridium ghonii. Next base: position 2,766 of record NZ_JAKEDR010000033.1, on the reverse strand, counting down.
CAAAAACATCTGTTAAGGTATTTAAGAATTTAACTTATAAAGACATAGAAAGCTCGATAGATACTATGGTAGAAGAAATAAAATCATCTCAAATAATAATGCTACCAGGTGGATTTAGTGCAGGTGATGAACCAGATGGATCAGGTAAATTTATATCTACAGTATTTAGAAATCCGAAAATTGCTGAAGCTATAAATGAATTTTTAAATCAACAAGATGGATTGATGTTAGGAATATGTAATGGATTCCAAGCTCTTATAAAATTAGGATTAGTGCCTTATGGAGAAATAAGAGACATAGATGAAAGTTGTCCAACTCTTACGTATAATAAAATAGGAAGACATCAATCTAAAATGGTAAATACGAGGATATCATCCAATAAATCACCTTGGTTATATGATACAGAAGTTGGGGATATTCATAGCATAGGAGTTTCACATGGAGAAGGAAGATTTGTAGCTAGTGAAGAAGTAATGAAAAAATTAATACAAAATGGGCAAATTGCAACCCAATATGTAGATTTTGAAGGAAAAGCAACTTATGATGTAGACTTTAATCCAAATGGATCAACATATGCAGTTGAAGGAATAACAAGTTTAGATGGAAGAGTATTTGGAAAGATGGGTCATTCGGAAAGAATTGGAGATCAAGTGGGTAAAAACATTATAGGAAAAAAAGATCAAAAGATTTTTGAATGTGGAGTTAAGTATTTCAAATAAATATAGATAAAAGGTATTTCAAGATAGTAGAGGGCTTTGTCCTTTGGTATTTTGAGATACCTATTTTTATTTAGAAGTTTTTTTATGAAATATATATGTTATATAAAAAATATAAAGAGGAAATTTATCGATTAATAGCGAATAAAATTTAGAAAGAAAGATATTTGGGTATTATTGTAGATAAATATAAATCAATACTTTTTATATAATTTCCGACAAATTCTTAAAAATAATAGCTTAATATATATATTCTATACACGAAGGATGTGATATAGAAATAAAAATAAAGATTTGTGACAATAGCACATATAAATTATTTAAATTGTGCTAATATTATAGTTGGATAAGTTAATTTAAAAAATATTGATTTAATATAGTAATAATAGTTTGGAGGGAATGAAATGATAAGACCATCAGAATATCATAAAGAAGGATATACATGTGCTGAAGCTATAATAAAATCATATAATGAAGAACACAACACAGATATACCAGTGGCGCTAGGAAGTGGAATGGGAACAGGGGTAACTGTAGGAAGTTTATGTGGAGCTGTAAATGCAGCTGTTTTAGTATTAGGATACTTAAAAGGAAGAGAAGATAACTCACAGTCAAATGATGCAAGACACTGTTCTAGAGAATTGATGAATAGAGTTAGAGAAAAGTACAATAGTGAAATATGTTTAGACCTAAAGAAAAATAAAGTTAGCTGTGCAGAAATAATAGATTTCGCATATGATGCGTTAAATGATATAGTTGGGGAATAAGTAAATGGGTGACTAATAAGGTCATCCTTTTTAAATTACAAGGGTACTATGATGATTTTGTATATTTAATTAAAAATGAGTATCTAAATTAAATAATAAAATTTAGATACTCATTTTTAAAATCATTAGGAAATTACATTTAATCCTGAATTATGGATAAATGTAATTTCCAACTTATAAACTTGAGCAACGGACCTGATTTTTAAGGTCGTTGGCGACATAAAGTGGTTCGCAGACGTAGTCGCTTAAGCGAAGCGAATTTTTTTTATATATTAATATTCTTATCTTTTATTCTCTTATTTACATATCTAGATAATAAGGTATAAACTACACTAAAAAGAGGAACCCCTATTAAAATACCTAAAACTCCAAACATAGAAGAGCCTACGAAAATAGGAACTAATATCCAAAAAGAAGATAGACCTATAGAATTCCCTACTACAAATGGATATATTAAGTTTCCTTCTATTTGTTGAATAACAAGCATCATTATTAAAAAATATAATGATGTCATAGGGTTAACCATGAATATAATAAAAATTGAAATTGCGGTTCCTATAAATGTTCCGAAAATAGGAATTAGAGCAGTTATAGCTAATATAGTACTAACAAGTAAGGCATAAGGCATACGGAATATATTCATTCCTACAAAGCATAAGACTCCTAGTATTGCACCATCCATAAATTGACCCGCTATAAACTTTGAAAACTTATATTCTACTAAATGAGTTACCTCTATTAATTTAGACGCATATTTTTCATTAAAAAACGCATAAGTAAATTTTTTACATTGAAGTAAAAGTTTTTCTTTACTTAAAAGCATGTAAATTGCAATTATAAACCCTATGATAAAATTAGTTATAGCAGATGTAATACCAAATGTAAATCCTAATATATTATATATAAAAGAGTTTGCAAACTTTATTACAAAGCTTGAAATTTTATCTACTCCAGATAAAATATTAGAATAAACACTATTTGGAATATTTATATGTGAGAAATAATTTGTAAAATAGGATTCTAATGAATCTATATATTGAGGAACGCCATTTATTAAACTAGAAGCGCTTTGACCTAATTGAGGAACTACAAAATTTATAAATGAGTTTATCAATATAAATAAAATAAATAAAGTAAGTATTAAAGATAATGCTCTAGATAAAGTTTTTGTATTTTTTAGTTTTGTCTTTTTTAAGTAGGGTTCTATGAACTTATTCTCAAAGAATTTCATAGGTATATTTATTAAAAATGCTATAGATATACCTATTATAAAAGGTTTTAAT
>NZ_JAKEDR010000329.1 GCF_023653455.1 Paraclostridium ghonii | reverse complement strand
GGGTGTCCCGCGTTCGAGTCGCGGATGGATCACCAATGGAGAGGTGTCCGAGTGGTTTAAGGAGCTGGTCTTGAAAACCAGTGACTCCGAAAGGGGCCGTGGGTTCGAATCCCACCCTCTCCGCCAATTTAATGATTTGGAGAAGTACTCAAGTGGCTCAAGAGGATCCCCTGCTAAGGGATTAGGCTGGGTTAACCGGTGCGAGGGTTCGAATCCCTCCTTCTCCGCCAATAACAACCGAGGTGTAGCGCAGTTTGGTAGCGCACATGGTTTGGGACCATGGGGCCGGGGGTTCGAGTCCCTCCACCTCGACCAGGATGTGGACCTTTAGCTCAGTTGGTTAGAGCGCCCGGCTCATAACCGGTAGGTCCGGGGTTCGAGTCCCTGAAGGTCCACCAAGAATTTTATATAGGGGTGTAGCTCAGTTGGTAGAGCGTCGGTCTCCAAAACCGTGCGCCGGGGGTTCGAGTCCCTCCACCCCTGCCACTAAAACAATTATATAAATCAAATTTATCGAGGTGTAGCGCAGTTTGGTAGCGCACATGGTTTGGGACCATGGGGCCGGGGGTTCGAGTCCCTCCACCTCGACCAATTTGGGGGCCTATAGCTCAGGTGGTTAGAGCGCACGCCTGATAAGCGTGAGGTCGCTGGTTCGAGTCCAGCTAGGCCCACCAGTAAATGCCCAGATAGCTCAGTCGGTAGAGCAGGGGACTGAAAATCCCCGTGTCGGTGGTTCGATTCCGCCTCTGGGCACCATTTATTCAACTGTGGCGGTATAGCTTAGTTGGCTAGAGCGTTCGGTTCATACCCGAAAGGTCACAGGTTCGACTCCTGTTACCGCTACCATCTAAGAAATATACTTAAACATTTAAGAACTTTGAAAATTAAACAGTAGGTTAATTATATAAATTCTTTTTAAAGAATTAAACAACAAACAACCAAGCCAGATATTCAGATAATGATTAGCTGAGCGATGGACAACTTTTTAAATTATA
>NZ_JAKEDR010000328.1 GCF_023653455.1 Paraclostridium ghonii | reverse complement strand
ATTTATAATAATTCTATGGGTGGTACTAAATGCAATTGAAATAATCCATGATTACAATAGAAAATCAAGATATTATAATGAGACTAAAAATATATTAAATGATTTAGATAAAAAATATCTGTTACCTGTTTTAATAAATAGACCAGAATTTATTGAAGGACAATTATTATATGATGTGCTTAGTGTTACAGATAAGGGTATGCATGAAGAGGTAAATAAATATATATTTATACAAGAAGAATACAAAGAATATATAGATATGTGGGTGCACGAAATTAAAACGCCTGTAGCATCCAGTAAACTAATAATAGAAAATAATAAAAATGAACATACATTAAGTATACTAGAAGAAATTGAAAAGATAGAAAATTATATAGAACAAGTTCTATATTACTCTAAAAGCAATGAACTAGAAAAAGATTATATAGTAAAAGAAATAAGCTTAAGGCAGTGTGTAAATAACACAATAAAAAGAAATAAAAAAGCTATAAGAGATAAAGATATATCAATAGATATACAAGACTTTAATAAGACTGTGCATTGTGATAATAAATGGGTGGAATTTATCTTAAATCAAATCATAATAAACTCAGTAAAATACATTGGAAGCAAATCTACAAATAAGAAACTAGATAAAGCAAGTGGGAAAATAAAAATTTATATTGAAGAATATAGCAACAGCACAGGGTTATTTATTGCAGATAATGGTATAGGAATAGATGAAAAAGATTTAAGGAAAGTATTTGAAAAAGGATTCACAGGATTAAATGGAAGAAAGATTAAAAAATCAACTGGAATGGGGTTATACATTTCTAAAAAACTAGCAGATAAAATGTCTCTAGGGATATACATAGATTCAAAAATAAATGAATACACAGTAGTTAAAATTACCTTCCCAGAAAATAATATGATGAAAATAATAAATAATTAATTTTTACATAAAACTTACATCAGTGTAAGTTTTATGTAAGGTTAAGTTATTAAATAAAGACTATAG
>NZ_JAKEDR010000327.1 GCF_023653455.1 Paraclostridium ghonii | reverse complement strand
GTTTTATATCTTTTTCAGTATATTTTTATTGAAAAACAATAATAATTTATCTATAATCAATTATATAGTAAATAATTTATGGAGGGGGATAAGTTTATGGTTTCAAATTTAGCAAAAGGTGCTTTATTATTATTTTTATACTTTATGTTAGTTATTTTAGGTGGTGTATTGATACTACTTCCATTTCAGCAAATATCAGAAATTATATTAAACTTTAATTTTAATCGTATATCATCACTAATTGCAAGCCTTGTATATTTGTATAACTATGTATTAGTAAGTTTATGTTTAATTGGTATAATAGAAAGTACTGATTATACACCTTTTATATTTGATAATGTAAAAAGATTTAAAAAGATGGGCTATTGCTTGTTTGTAAATGCAATAATAGAATGTATTTTGGGATATAACGATCCAAAACATATGCACCTTATAGGAGTAGGTAATGGTGGAATTACATTTCCAATGATTATATGTATTATATCTGCTTTAATGTGTTTTGTTATTGGGGAAGTTTTTGATAAGGCTATAAAAATAAAAGAAGAAAATGATTTAACAGTGTAGGTGAATATATGTCAATTATAGTTAATTTAGATGTAATGATGGCTAAGAGAAAGATTTCTCTTAAAGAATTGTCTGAGAAAATAGATATTACTAATTCTAACTTGTCCATATTAAAAAATAATAAGGCAAAGGCAGTTAGATTTAGTACTTTAAATGAAATTTGTAAAATTTTAGATTGTCAGCCTGGAGATATACTTGAGTATATTGACGATGATGATCAATAATCTTAAAATATTTATGTATTGTTTATAGATATATTCAAATGTTTATTTTTTATTATTACAATACTTAAGTATCAACTTTAGAGATTTCAAAAGGTGTAGCCATATTAGGGGTTACACCTTTTTTATTAATTTATAAATAAATATAGCTATCATTACCCATAATACCGTATTAAATATTTGAAAAAATAATTCTAAGATTAATTACATAGGTTGTATT
>NZ_JAKEDR010000326.1 GCF_023653455.1 Paraclostridium ghonii | reverse complement strand
CTTAAATATAATTAGATAGCATTTTTTATTGTACATTTTTATATTAAGCTAATTTTTTTATATAATGGAAAAAAATATGGGTTATAATAAAATAAACATATAAACATTATGGAGGGAAATTTATGAAAATCCTTGTTGTAGAAGATAATTTAATCTTATTAAAAAGTATAAAAAAAGAATTGGAAAACCATTTTCAAGTTGAAGGTATAAGTAATGGGGAAGAGGCTTATTTTCTTATAAAACAAAATATTTACGATCTTGTAGTATTGGATTTAATGCTTCCAGGAATGAATGGTATGCAAATATTAGATAGTATACGCAAAGAAAATGAAGATGTATTAGTTTTAATACTAACAGCTAAAGAAAGTTTAGATGATAAAGTAAATGCATTTATGTTAGGAGCAAATGATTATTTAACGAAACCTTTTTACATGGAAGAACTAGTAGCTAGAATATATGCTATGTTAAGGACTAAAGGAAAGCTTGACAATAAAAATATCTTAGAATTTAAAGGATTAAAGTTAGATTTAAATAAAAAAAGTGTTATTATAGATGGAAATGATATAGAACTTCCTAATAAACAATTTAATTTATTAGGATACTTACTTTTAAATAAAGGAACAATACTATTAAAAGAACAAATATTTGATAGAATATGGGGAATGGATAGTGATTCAACTATAGATATAGTAGAAGTTTACATAAGTAATCTAAGGAAAAAATTGAGCAAATATGGTTACCATAGATATATAGTCACAAAACGAAGAGTGGGGTATATGTTTAATGATAAATAACGATGTATTATCTAGTACAAGAAAAAATCTTATAAAAATAAATATAGCTGTTGTTGGTAGTTTTTTAATTATATTTTCGCTTTGTATATATAGTTATTTTAAACTTCAGACTTATAAGAACGTAGATGCACATTTAAAAGAAGAGTTAGAATATATAGGTATGCAGCTAGATGTAAATAGCCTACACGTTACTCCAAAATTATTAGACCCTAAAAACATGGTATATATATATGTAAAT
>NZ_JAKEDR010000325.1 GCF_023653455.1 Paraclostridium ghonii | reverse complement strand
TATCAACAGGGTTATATATAATTAAGGTTTTTATTTTAAATATGTATCCAAGGAGCAACTTTTATTTAATAAGTATATATTTAGATTGGTTGATAATAACTCCAGTATTATTGGATATGTTAGGTTCAATTGGAATGTATTACGATCATAAAGATGAAAGTCTTACAATAAAGATGATTATTGTATATGGAATAACGATAATGAGTTTTTTAATTTCAAACCATTCATTTGGATTTACAAATATAATAACTCTTTTGATTAGTTGTGTATTTTTTATAATAAACTTATGGATAATATGGGGACCACTTGAAAACATAGCAAGTTTACAAGGTTGTTATGCTTATAGATTGTATAAATCACTGGCACTATACACTACATCAATATGGATAGGGTATCTTGCATTGTGGGGAATAGGACCTAGGCTTTTGAATATAGCCAGTTATAAATTTTATATTTATTTATGTATAATAATTCCTACTGTATATAAATTAGGATTTATATATTTGACTTTAAATGGATTGAAAAAAATAAATAAAATCAAAAAATAGTAAAAATTATAATTTAAATTTAATGCTTAATTTTAATTTGTCATAAAATAAAACTTTTATAAAAAATCTTTTTTTTAATATGGAATTAAAAAAAAAGATGTAGTACTATGTATACATAGGCAACAAGATTAGACAAAAAACAACTAAAAATCAATAGGAATGACATAAAATTTATTAAATAGGGTGTCCATTCTCCCAATGACACCACTATAACCTTTAGATAAAATACTATCCCCCCATAAAATAGTATTTTAAACCTAATACCCACCCATTTAAAAGACTGTATCGGAAACAGTCTTTTTTTTTATGCCAAAATGGGCAACAACTTAACGGTGAAATAGTCGCTACAGAAATACCAAGAGAGGTATATAAGGTAAATAGATCTTATACAGGACAGTTTCTTAAAAATATTTTGAGTAAAAAAATATAATAAGTAGCATAAACCCATTATAGTAAAATATAGTAAAAACTAAAATCACCATACAAAGGTGAGGATAGTTAATACTGTAATGGTTTTTTA
>NZ_JAKEDR010000324.1 GCF_023653455.1 Paraclostridium ghonii | reverse complement strand
GATTTATCCAATTCATTAAATAATACTATAAGTATGTTAGTTTTTACAATATTAGGTATATTTATATGTATACCTAATAATTTATCAAAGGATAAATTATATTTTACATGTAAAGTAGTAGGTATAATTGCAACCTTATTTTTAATTTATCAATATGTTTCCTATAATTTTTTAGGAGTAGCAATTAAAGGAAATATACAATTCTTAGAGCCTATAGAAAATGCATTTAAATCTATTGAGTACGGCAGACCTACGGCTTTTTTTTATGAACCAGCTCATTATGCTATATATATTGCTCCTATATATGCAATATCTTTGATAAAAAAAGAATATATTATATCATTAATTTTTTTAGCGGGGCTGATTATATCAACTAGTTCAACGGGAATAGTCTTTGCTATGATTATTCCTATAACTACATTTCTTACACAAGGTAAACATAATCAAATTAGAAATATAATATTATTGACCATAGGATTTATTATATTTACTAAATTAATAGGTAGATACAATGAAACTTTTATAGAAAAAATAAGTTTGAGAAATTTACAAAATAATATAAGGGTTTTTGGAACTTACAGCTATTTTAAATTTTTAAGTACAAAAGAGTTATTACTAGGTATAGGATTAAATAGACTGGCAGAAGTATCTGCATATAGAGCGTTTAGAGCTCAAAACTATACAAATACTTATATGTTTAGTTTAATAAGTTTTGGTTTTTTTGGTGGGGGTTTATGGATTATATATAATTTAAAGCTTTATTTAAATATACCTATAAAATATATGTCTTTGGTACTTATTATGATTATAATATCATTTTCAGATCAAATTTTATTCAATAGAAATTTATTATACTTACTTATATGGTTATATGCTGTAAAAAAGAAAAAGGTAGTAAATGAATAAAATTTAGTTGAAAAATTAGGGAGATTTTATAATGAATAAAATACTAATTATTACAAATGCAGATATGAGTTTACAGTCAGGAAATGTTATATTAATCAATAGAAGAGCTCATGAATTATTTAAAAAATTTGGGATATCAACTACATGTATAGTTTTAAATAAATAC
>NZ_JAKEDR010000323.1 GCF_023653455.1 Paraclostridium ghonii | reverse complement strand
AAGTAAAAAAAATAAATAATTAATAAAAAAATAAGCACAATAACATTAAAGATTATAATTATAGAGGTGAAATTGTGCGTAAAATAATTAAAATATTTGCTTTAGTTATAACTATTGTGTCTGTATTTACATTAAGTGTAAAGTCACTTAACTATTATGATTTATATTTTGAAAAGACTAATGAAAACATAATAAAAGGAAGTTATGAAGAATTGAATAAAAATTTAAGTTATGAGACTATTTATAATATTGACTTAAACAAAGATGAACAAGATGCTATAAATTATGCAATAAAAACTAACATATTCAAAGGTATAAATATAAATAAAAAAGATATTCAAGATAAGTTCAATAATGAATGTGTAAAAGTTAGACCTGTATATAGAGAGATAAAAGGTGAAATTATAAAAGATTATAAAACTTGGAATGATAAAAAAGAAATAGTAATAAAAATTCCTATTAATGTAGAATTTATAAGATAGGAAAGGGGCTGTCGTATTATTTTTAGTGCGAGAGCCCCTTATTTTATTATTTATTGAACTTTTGCAAATATAAATCTATTAAAGAGGGCTAACTATATAAAAATGATGATTAAAAAAGTAATAATATATGTTTTAAATAAAAAATATGTGGGTAAATAGTAAATGCTAGCAAAATAATATTTAAAATTTGGAGGACATTAAAATGAAAGCATTTGTAGATAAAGATATATGTATAGGATGTGGAGCATGTACAGGTATATGCCCAGAAGTATTTGACATGGACAATGATGGATTAGCAATAGCTATAAATGAAGATTTATCAAGTGAATTAGAAGGTAGTGCTGTGGAGGCTCAAGATGGATGCCCTGTAAGCGCTATAGCAGTAGAATAATAATTTTCAGTAAAAAGACTATCTTAATAGTAGGTAGTCTTTTTTAGTTTAATAAAAAATAGACTTAATGTGCACAATTACAAAAATATAGTTAATAATGTGAAAAAATAGTATAATAGTGCTTATGAAAAAAATATAAAGTATTAAATGAGGCATTACTATGAAGTTGTGTATATGTATAGTAACAAATTCTAAGGGGATTAATA
>NZ_JAKEDR010000322.1 GCF_023653455.1 Paraclostridium ghonii | reverse complement strand
AAATTGAAACAGATAGATGGCAAATGGTATTACTTTGATGACAAGGGAGTAATGATAACAGGCTGGAAACAAATAGAAGGGTCTTCGTATTACTTTGATGAAAGTGGAGTAATGATAAAAGGTTGGATACAAATAGAAGGAAAATGGTATTACTTTGATAAAAATGGAGTAATGATAAAAGAATCTCTAAAAGAATTGATAAAAGGATGGCAACAAATAGAGGGATATTCATATTACTTTGATGAAAATGGAGTAATGATAAAAGGCTGGAAACAAATAGATGGATTTTCGTATTATTTTGATGAAAATGGAGTAATGATAAAGGCCTGGAAACAGATAGAAGGAAAATGGTATTACTTTGATGACAAGGGAGTAATGATAAAAGGTTGGAAACAGATAGAGGGTAAATGGTACTATTATGAAAATAATGTAATAATAAAAGGATGGATACAAATAGAGGGATCTTCGTATTACCTTGATGAAAATGGAGCAATGACAAAAGGCTGGAAAGTAATAGAAGGAAAGCTACATTACTTTGATCAAAATGGAGTAAAGGTAAAAGAATGGCAACAAATAGGAGGATGGAAAGAGCTAGAAGGAAAGCTGTATTACTTTAAAGGAAATGGAGTAATGTTAACAGGCTGGAATACAATAGAAGGAAGAGAGTGTTACTTTGATAAAAATGGAGCAATGGAAAAAGGATGGAGGCAGATAGAAGGTAAATGGTACTATTATGAAAAGGATGTAACAGTAAAAGGTTGGAAATACATAGAGGGATCTTCGTATTACTTTGATGAAAGTGGAGTAATGTTAAAAGGCTGGCAAGAAATAGGGGAAAAGACATATTGCTTTAATGAAAACGGGACACTGATAAGAGGCTGGAAAGTAATAGAAGGAAAGCTACATTACTTTGATCAAAGTGGAGTAAAGATAAAAGAATGGGAACAAATAGAAGGATGGAAAGAGTTAAATGGAAAGCTGTATTACTTTAAAGGAAATGGAGTAATGTTAACAGGCTGGAATACAATAGAAGGAAGAGAGTGTTACTTTGATAAAAATGGAGCAATGGAAAAAGGATGGAGGCAGATAGAAGG
>NZ_JAKEDR010000321.1 GCF_023653455.1 Paraclostridium ghonii | reverse complement strand
CCAACAAGAGTTCCGCCTAAACTTGCTACAAGAGTTCCACCTACTAAAATAGCCCCTTTACCAACTGCTTTCATGCCATCGTTAAAATCAGACATTTTCTTTTTAGTTGCATTAGAGGTTTTCCCGAAAGCTTCCATATTAGATTTTGCCCTTTTAAGAGGTTTTGAAAAATCATCTCTTAATTTTATAATAGCCTCTAAGGTTTTTGCACTCACTACATCAGCCCCCTTTCAGAAAGGAGTTTAGATTCTTCGTTTTTCTCGCCAATTTCTCGGTGCATAAATGCATTTACTATCTGCTTTTCTCCATATCCCATAGCCATAAACTGACTAGGTGTGATGTGATGAAATTTAAACAGATAATACATTAGTTGCACCTTACCATCGACTTGTATTAGTTTTTTATATCACTTTCCTCAACTTCCTTATAAGCTGATAAGTCATTTATAGTCTCGTATAACTCGTCTATCTCACCACTTGTTAATATTGTCTTTATAAGCTCAATAGGTGTAGGTGCTCCAAAGTGTTCTTTCAATTCCTTGCTTTTAAGGTCCTTACATCCTGCAATTAATGTGAACACTTTTAATTCAAATAACTTCATTTCAGATATTTCAGAATTAGATATTTCTATAGAATTAGATTGTATTTCAGCTGCTTTTTCAGCATCGACTGCAAAACATTCAAATTCTAACGTTTGTTTTAATTTTTTACAATACATTTTCTTTACGGTTTTAGGTACTTCTATTTCACCTTTATCTATTTTTAATAATTGTTCAACTAAATTCATAACATCCTCCTAAAATTTAAATTAAAAAAGCTAGGAATTAACCTAGCTAGTTTTTTTATATAAGGTCTAATAAATCATAGTACTCATAAGTGAATGGCAATTCTACTTCTCCGGGCTTTGCAACCTCAAAATCAAATAGTGTTAAATCATCAAACACAACATTATAAAAAGCAATCCTTTCAGAGCCTAAAGAATCGGGGTCTGATAAACCTCCAATTAATGTGAAGGTAGGAGTTTTACCATTCATCCTAACTTCATTACCTATTTTTTTTATAAACTTAGAGTTGATTTTGTTTACAGTAATAGAACCTTTACCATCAACAGAAACTATTTTATAGCCTATGCCCATAACTCCACATCTTTGGATT
>NZ_JAKEDR010000320.1 GCF_023653455.1 Paraclostridium ghonii | reverse complement strand
CTGATATTTGGTTTTTCATTAGTTGAATATTACTCTCCGTAGTGTCATAGCGTTGTTCAGATTCTTTTAATAAGGCTTGGTGAGTTTTCCATTCATCGTTAGCCATGCCTAAAGCTTTTGCAACATCACCATTTGCAGAGGCTAATTTAACAATCGTTTCTCTTAGTCGAACTTCTTTTATGCCCATATCGTCTAAAGTTTTGGATATACTTCCTCCATTTTTCTTAACATTATCAAGCCCTTTTAAGAACATAAGCGTTGCATTAGAGGCATCCTTGCTAAATGCTTTTTTAAACTCCGAAGAACTTACACCTGCTATTTTTGCAAATTGCTCTAACGATTTACCCCCACTCAATGTTGAACGCTCAATTTCTGTAACCATTTTTTTCATGGCAGTACCACCCATTTCAGCTTCAATCCCAACAGAACTCATTGCTGAAGCCCATGCAAGTACTTGAGGCTCAGTAAATCCTACCAATATACCTAAATCTGAAAGTCTAGTTGCCATATTTAAAATGTCAGCTTCAGTTGTAGATGTATTATTACCAAGTTCAACTATAACTGCCCCTAACTTGTCTATATCACTTTGGCTTGTACCCATAACATTCATGAATTTTGCTAAAGCTAAGGCCCCTTCTTCCCCAACTATGTCAGTAGAATCGGCAAGCCTAGCCATAGTTTCAGTAAACTTAAGCACATTTTTATGTTCAATACCTAATTGCCCTGCTATTTCAGCTATACCCGCTAATTCACTTGCACTTTTAGGAATACGAGTAGACATATCAATTAAGCCCTTCCTTAACCCCTCTAACATTTTAGAAGATTCTGTTTTACTCATTCCGTCAGTGTTAATTGTTTTTACAACCCCTGCAAAGGCTGATTCAAATTCTATAGCTTTTTTAGAACAACTAACAAAAGCACCGCCTAAACTTGCTACAAGAGTTCCACCTACTAAAATAGCCCCTTTACCAACTGCTTTCATGCCATCGTTAAAATCAGACATTTTCTTTTTAGTTGCATTAGAGGTTTTCCCGAAAGCTTCCATATTAGATTTTGCCCTTTTAAGAGGTTTTGAAAAATCATCTCTTAATTTTA